>JAJFGM010000773.1 GCA_021776145.1 Kiloniellaceae bacterium
CATAGGACTCGAAACTCAAGGGGTTCTTGCGCTCCGGCCGGTCGAGGTGGACCAGGGCGACATCGCCGTCGAGGCGCAAGGCGAAGTGTTCCGGACGGCGGTCCCTCGGTGACCTCATGGCACGGCTCCTTCTTTCATGACGGCGTCCTTGACGCGGGCCAGCAGGGCGATCAGCTCGGCCGTTTCGCCTGGGCTGACCGACGCCAGCAACTCGGCGACCCAGGCTTCGTGCGCCCGTGCCATCTCGGCAAAGGCGGTCCGGCCCTTTTTCGTCAGCCGCACATAACTTGTGCGCCGGTCGCGGGCGTTGGCGGCGCGCGACACCAGGCCGTCTGCGACCAGACGCTCGACGATGCCGGTAACGTTGCCGTTGGAGACCATCAGGAAACGCGACAGTTCGGTCATGGTAATGGCGCGGTCGAAACGGTAGAGCGCCGCCAGCACGTCGAAGCGTGGCAGGGTGCAATCGAACTCGCGGCGCAGGCGCTCGCGCAACTCGGCCTCAACAAAGCGTGTCGATCGCAAGAGGCGGATCCACAAGCGCAAGTGTTGTTTGCTGCCGGCGCTGGCCGTTTGCATTTCAACCCGACCCGCCATCAAAACCAACCCATCAGACTTCACCCCCGGAAATGGAAATCGCTTGGCCCGTGACGCCCTGGCTCTCCGCCGCGCAGAGCCACAAAGCGGCTTCGGCGACCTCGGACGGCTTGATCAGCCGGCCTTGCGGATTGCTGGCGGCAAGCTGGGCCCGTGCGTCTTCGTCGCTGCGCCCCGTCTTGGCGGCGATGCGCGCGACCGAATCGGCGAGCAGCGGCGTCTCGGTAAAGCCGGGGCAAAGGGCGTTGACCGTGACGCCGGTTCTGGCCGTCTCCGCCGCCAGGGCGCGGACCAGCCCGACAACGCCATGCTTGGCGGCGCAATAGGGCGCGACATAGGGGTAGCCCTTGAGGCCGGCGGTACTGGCAACGGCGATCATGCGGCCCCAACCCGCCGCCTTCATCGCCGGCAGGCCGGCGCGCAGGGTGAGGAATACACCGGTCAGGTTGACCGCCAGCAGCGCCTGCCAGAGGTCGAGGCCAGTCTTTTCCAACGGTGCGCTGTTGGCGGCGCCGGCGTTGGCGACAAGGATCCCGACCGGCCCGAAAGCGTCGCTGGCGCGCTCGAACAGCGCCGCGACCGAGTCCTCGTTGGTGACATCGGCGCTGACCGCCTGCGCCTGCGGCAACTCCCGGGCGACGGCTTCAAGCGCCTCGGGACGGCGTCCGGCCAGGGTCACGCGGGCGCCGGCCGCCGCCAGGCGGCGGGCGATCTCGGCGCCGATACCGCTGCCGGCACCGGTGACGAGGGCGTGTCTGTCGTCGAGCCTATCCATGCCTAAACCTGAACCGCGGCGGTTTCGCCGCGTGCCGCCAGGCGCCGCAGCTGGTCGCGGCCGGCGTGGTATTGTTGCGGCCAGGCGGCGGCGTCGTAGCCGAGCTGGGCGGCGGCATGCAGCGTCCAATAGGGATTGGCGAGATGCGGCCGCGCCAGGCAGCAGAGGTCGGCGCGCCCGGCCATGAGGATCGAGTTGACGTGGTCGGGTTCGTAGATGTTGCCGACGGCCATGGTGGCGATGCCCGCCTCGTTGCGGATGCGGTCGGAGAAGGGCGTCTGGAACATGCGGCCATAGACCGGCTGTGCCCGGGTCGAGGTCTGCCCGGCCGAGACATCGATGATGTCAACCCCAGCGGCCTTGAAGTGGCGGGCGATCTCCACCGCGGCGTCGGGCGAAATGCCTTCGTCGCCGAGCCAGTCGCTGGCCGACAGACGCACCGCGACCGGCTTGCCAACCGGCCAGGCCGCGCGCACCGCCCGCAGCACCTCCAACGGGAAGCGCAGACGGTTCTCCAGGCTGCCGCCGTACTCGTCGTTGCGCCGGTTGGTCAGTGGCGTGATGAAAGCCGACATCAGATAGCCGTGGGCGTAGTGCAGCTCCAGAAGGTCGAAGCCGCAGCGCGCCGCCATCTCGGTCGCCGCGACGAAGTCGGCGCGGACCTTCTCCATGTCGCCGCGGGTCATCTCGAGCGGGCGCTGGTTGCGCGCCGACCAGGGCACGGCCGAGGGGCCGAGGATCGGCCAGTTACCGCTGGGCAGCGGTGCGTCCATCTCGTGCCAGCCGAGCTGGGTCGAGCCTTTGGGGCCGGAATGACCGAGCTGGATGGCGATCTTGGCGGCGCTTTCGCTGTGCGCGAAGTCCACGATGCGGCGCCAGCCGGCCTCGTGTTCGGGCGTATAGAGGCCCGTGCAACCCGGCGAGATGCGTGCCTCCGGAGAGACGCAGGTCATCTCGGTGTAAACCAACCCGGCGCCGCCGAGGGCGCGGCTCGTGTAGTGGACGAAATGCCAGTCGCCGGGGGTGCCCTCGACGGCCGAGTATTGCGCCATGGGCGAGACGACGACGCGGTTTTCCAGATGCAGGTCGCGCAGCTCGAAGGGCGTGAACATCGGCGGCCGGGCGGCCAGCGGCGCGTGTCCCGTGGCGCGTTCGTCGAACCAGCGCTCGGCGCCTTCCAGCCAGGCTCGGTCGCGCAGCCGCAGGTTCTCGTGGCTGACGCGCTGCGAGCGGGTCAGCAACGCGTAGGTGAACTGCCTGGCATCGAAGTCGAGGTAACGCTCGACCTCCTCGAACCACTCCGTCGAGTTGCGCGCCGCGCTCTGAAGGCGGAGCACCTCGACGCGGCGCTCTTCTTCATAGCGGGCGAAGGCGGTGGCCATGTCGGCTTCGCTGTGCAGGTAGTCGGCCAGGGCGATGGCGCTTTCCATGGCCAGCTTGGT
>JAJFGM010000774.1 GCA_021776145.1 Kiloniellaceae bacterium
CCGGCGCCCAGCGGCTGGCACAGCGCATCAACGACATGACCGATGGCCGCATCGAGGTTGAGTACTTCGCGGCCGGCGAACGCGTTGGTGCTTTCGATTCCTTCGATGAAGTCGCATCGGGCAATGCCCAGGCCTATCACGCCGCGGATTACTATTGGAAAGGCAAACACCCGGGTTGGGCCTATTTCACGTCTGTTCCTTTCGGTCTCAGCTACACCGAAATGAATGCCTGGATCCGCTTTGGTGGCGGCCAGGAGCTGTGGGACGAACTGGCGGCGGATTTTGGCCTCAAGTGCGTCATGGCAGGCAACACAGGTTGTCAGATGGGCGGTTGGTTCAACAAGGAAATCAACTCGGCCGACGACCTCAAGGGCCTGAAAATGCGCATTCCCGGCCTCGGCGGCGACGTCATGGCCAAACTCGGGGCTTCCCCGGTTTCGCTGCCCGGCGGTCAGATTTACGAGAACCTGGTGTCCGGCGCCATCGACGCAACCGAATGGGTCGGCCCCTGGAACGACAGCTTCATGAAGTTCTATGAAGCCGCCAAATATTACTACTATCCCGGTTTCCACGAGCCCGGTTCGATGCTGGCGTTTGGCATGAACAAGGCTTGGTGGGAGGGCCTGTCGAAGACCGACCAGCTGATCATCGAGGCGGCTTCCTCGGCCGAGAACGACATCATGATGGCCGAATACAACATGAAGAGCGGTTCGGCGCTCACCAGCCTGATCAAGGATCAGGGCGTGAAGTTGCGTAATTTCACCGATGATACCTACGACAGCTTCGGCGAAGCGGCCGAGGAAGTCTTCGAAGGTGTTCGCGCGCACAGCGCCCTGTCGGCGAAGATCGACGATAGCTTCAGGGCGGCCCGTGCCGATCTTGGCGGCTGGTCGAAGATCTCGGATCAGGCCTACATCGCCCAGCGCAACCGCGTGCTCGGCGTCTAGTCCAGCCGCGATAGGAGACCATAGAGCAAGCGGAGTCCGGGTCGGACTCCGCTTCGCTCGTCTAGCGAGGGGGTAGAGCTGTTGTCTTCTTCGGTCGCGGCAACACAGCTTGAAACATGAGCCATTCGGTCAAAGACGACGGTGCCGGCGCCCTGTTGGAGCCACGCGCCAGCGCCGAAGAACATAGTGTCGCCGTGCCGGTTCTTCGGGTTTTCGCGCTGTCGATGTCGGCCTTGGCGCTGATATTCGTATTCAACAGTTACCTGATATTTTGGCGGGATTGGCCGGGCCTTCCGGCGTTCTTCGCCCAGCTCGGCTGGTTCGGGCTCGCGCCGCCGCGGACGGCCTTGGACGGCGACGCGGTGACCCGCGGCTGGGCGCAGCTTGCCCTCTACCTGCTGCCCCTCGCCGCCATCGTCGTTTACGTCCTGCGGTCTTCGCAGCGCACGCTGCATGAGGATTCAGACCTGCTCGCAGGTGTGACCGCCTATGTCATTCGCGCTGCCTTTTGGTCGGTCCTCCTGGTCGGGGTTGTCGACGCGGTAATTTCCTTCTTGCGCGTCGAAGGACTGTTGGTCGGTGTCGTTGGCGAGTATTTGGCGGGAGATCTTGGACGTTCCGCGTACCGTGGGGCGTTCGTTCACTATCCCTTGATCCTGTTCTCCTGCGTCATCGCCTTTTTCACCCGCTCGCTTGGCTTTACCTGGCTGGCGCTGCTGATCGTCGTCGCCGAGGTCCAGATCGTCATTGCCCGCTTCATTTTCTCCTACGAGCAGGCCTTCATGGCCGACGTGGTGCGATTCTGGTACGGCGCCCTGTTCCTCTTCGCCAGCCCCTATACCCTGCTCCAGGAAGGGCACGTGCGGGTCGATATCCTCTATGCCGGCTTCAGCGACCGCGGCAAGGCTTGGTGCAACAGTCTGGGCTCGGTCTTTCTCGGCGCGCCGCTATGCTGGATTATTCTGACGCGCGGTCTGTGGGGCAAATCCAACGTCATCAGCGGTCCACTGCTCAATTTCGAAGTGACCCAGAGCGGTTACGGCATGTACGTCAAGTATCTGCTCGCCGGCTTTCTGCTGATTTTCGCGGTATCGATGCTGATACAGTTCATGAGTTACTTCCTCAGAAATGCCGCGGTGCTGTTGCGTGAGACTGGGTACCACCCGGATTTAACTGAACACGCCAACGTTTAGACCGCCGGAAGAACCCAGATCATGGAACTGCTGTTTCTCCTTGTCCTTATCGTCCTGATGATCGTCGCGCTCGGCGCCGGCTACCCCGTCGCCTTCGCTTTGCCCGGGTCGGCGATCATCGCCATTAGCCTGGCTGCGTTCTTCGGTTTTCTTTTCGAGGGACGGGTCGATGCCTATTTCGCGCACGGCGACCCCGGGCAGTGGCTCAATGCCGGAGTGACCAATTTCCGCGGCATCTATTGGGAGCCGGAACGAGATACACTGATCGCCATTCCACTGTTCATTTTTATGGGCATCATGCTCGAGCGCTCGAAGATCGCCGAGGATCTGCTGGTCGCCATGGCACAGCTCTTCGGGCCGGTTCCCGGCGGCCTCGGCATTTCGGTGGTGCTGGTCGGCGCCCTCTTGGCCGCGACGACCGGCATCGTCGGCGCAACGGTGGTCGCCATGGGCCTGATTTCGCTGCCGGTGATGCTGCGCAACAACTATTCGCATTCGCTGTCGACCGGCATCATCAGCGCCTCGGGCACGCTTGG
>JAJFGM010000775.1 GCA_021776145.1 Kiloniellaceae bacterium
GGCAAAATCTTCGCGGTGAAACTGTCATAATCTCTGTGTCGAGCCACTAGTTTTGCCGAGAGGCTTTGTTTTGCCGGAGATTTAGATGCCACGCACAACGAAAGAACAAGAGGTCGTGGAGACATTCGGCCAGCATTACAAACTCGTCCTGGCTGACGTCATGCTGGCCATAGAGCGGGACTCCTGCGGTTCCGATTACGGCGGCACCAGTTGGACCACCAAGGCTGAGGCCGACCGCATAAGTCAGCTTTTGGAATTGGCGCCCCGCGATCGCCTACTTGATATCGGCTCCGGCGCCGGTTGGCCTGGGCTCTATCTCGCACGGACCAGCGGTTGCGACGTCGCACTTACCGACCTGCCGCTCTCCGGGTTGCAGATCGCCGCCAAACGCGCCGTTGAGGACCAACTCGCCGGCGTCTGCTGGACAGCAGTGGCGGATGGCGCGGTCTTGCCGTTTCGCGACAACTCATTCGACGCAATTAGCCATTCCGACGTGTTGTGTTGCCTGGCAGACAAAAGTGCGGTGTTAAAGGCCTGCCGCAGCGCTATCCGACCAAAAGGACGCATGGTCTTCAGCGTTATCTCCGTTGCGCCCGGGCTCTCAGAGGTCGAACTTGAGACCGCTCTGACAAACGGCCCGCCGTATATTGAAACCGATTTGACCTATGCCGCTTTGCTGGAACAGGCGGGCTGGCAGGTGGTCGACTGCATCGATATTACCGAGGATTTTGTAGAAACAGTCCGGCGCGTGGTCGATATCCAAGAAACCTACGAGACGCCGCTTCGCGAACTCCTGGGCGAGGCGGAAAGCGCCGCTCGTATGGCCCGCATGAAAGACAGGCTCGCGGCAAGGGAAGCCGGCGTGCACCGTCGCGAACTCTATGTCGCAATGCCGGCCCCGTAGCCCCTTGCACAGGGACCACACGAATGTCCGGGGTAGGCCGTCTCCTGACCATCTCCGGCCCTTCCCGTCGTGTCGACCGACTTGTCAGGTCCAAGTGTTTCTCCGATGCGGAGAGCTTCGGGCGTACAGGGTTCGCCGCAATACCGGGAAGTCGGCGCCCCTCACCGGCGCACCGGTTGTCCAAAGCCGAGCAAACGAAAGTGGTCGAAAGGCGAAGTTCGGGCCCGCAATTTTTGGTTATGGGTCACAGATAGGCGGCCAGCAACGCACGGTACCGACGCGGCCTATTAGCGCGTCTCCTTGACCTCTTTGACATCGAGCAGATCGCGCAGTGCATCGCCGAGGAAGTTGATGCTGAGCACGGTCACCATGATGAACAAACCGGGGTAGACGCCCAACCACCAGGCCCGCGAAATGAAACTGCGGGCGTCGGCGAGGATAAGACCCCAGGTCGGCGTCGAGGATTCGACGCCCAAGCCGAGGAAGGACAAACCGGCCTCGGCGAGGATGGCGTAGGAGACGCTGACGGTGCCCTGTACGATGAGTGGCGCCATGCAGTTGGGCAGGATGTGCCGCCACATGATGCGGTTGTCGGAGGCTCCAAGGGTCCTTGCCGCATCGACGTACTGTTCCTCGCGGATGGTCAGGACCATGCCGCGGGCGATGCGCGCGAAGTCATCGACGAAGGCCAATGAGATGGCGACGATCACGTTGGACAGGCCGGTCCCGAACACCGCCACCAGGTAGACCGCGATGATGAAGTTGGGAAAGGCCCACTGCAGATCGATATAGCGCATGATGATGGCATCGATCCAACCGCCGAAGTAACCGGCCGCCACGCCGAGAAAGACCCCGGCCACGAGGGCAATGGCGACTGTTGAAAATCCGACAAAAAGCGATATTTGCGCGCCATAGATCAGCCGGCTCAGCAGATCACGGCCAAGGTCGTCGGTGCCCAACCAGTGCACCAGGGATGGCCCTTCGATCATCTCATAATCCATGGCGTTGGGATCATAGGGCGCTATCAGCGGCGCCAGGATTGCAGCCAGAGTAAGGCCGCAGAGAACGATGAGGCCGACAAGGGCCTTCTTGTCGCGCGCCACGAAGACAAGCCAGCGCCAGCGCGACTCGGCCGGCCGCATGTAGTCCTCGTCGTTGGCCGAGCCGGCGATCTTCTCGGTCGGCGCGATGGCCTTCTTCTCGCTCGCCGCGATGGCCGGGGTCCCGATCTGTTCCATCAGTCGTAGCGGATGCGCGGATCGATGACCGTATAGAGGACATCGACCAACAGGTTACAGAACACGAAAATTGCGGTGACCACCAGGATCGCCCCCTGCACAACGGGATAGTCGCGGTTGAGAATGCCCTGGATCAAAACACGACCCAGGCCTTTGATCGCAAAGACGTTCTCGACCACCACCGTTCCCGCCATCAAGAGCGCCAGCGCGATCCCCATGACCGTGACCACGGGGATAAGGGCGTTGGGAAAGGCGTGTACCAACAGCAGGCGGTTCTCGAGAAGCCCTTTCGAACGTGACACGCGCATGTAGTCGGCCTTGAGCACTTCCAGCATGGAAGACCGGATCATGCGCGTGATGATCGCGGCAAAGGGTGTGCCGATGGCGATGGTCGGCAGGATGAGATGCGAGAACCACGGCCAAAATCCTTGGGCCAGCGGAACATAGCCAATGGCCGGCAGCCACTGCAGCTGCGCCGCGAAGACGATAATCAACAAAATAGCCAGCCAGAAATCCGGCATGCTCAAGCCGAGGAACGCGACCAGGGTGACGGCGTGATCCGCCGCCGAGTTCTTCTTCAAGGCCGAGATCAAACCAGCCGGCACGGCAATGACCAGGGCCAGGAGAAACGACAGCGTGGCCAACGACAGGGTGCGCGGCAAGGCCTCGCCAACGATCTGGGCGACGGGCACGCGGCTGCCATAAATCGAACTGCCGAAATTGCCCTGCAGGGCCTGATAAAAGTACTTCAGGTATTGAACGACAAGCGGCTGATCGAATCCGAAATCGCGGCGCAACTGCTCGGCGGCGGCCGGGTCCCCGGTGTCGAAGACCATGGCCAGGAAGGGATCGCCGGGCACCGCACGCAACATGAAAAAGACGAGTGTCGCCACGGCCCACATGACGATGACCGCGCCGATTCCGCGTCTGAAAAGATACTTGCCCATAGGTCTCCCGCAAAAAAGAGAGGCGGCTTCGACGGGAACAACGAAGCCCCGCCGAAGCCGTTCTCAGCGACGCGTCAGGCGATCGTCACCCGGTCAAGCTCGACCAGACCCGGAATGCGGCTCTCCGCCGGGTAGTTGACGCTCTTGCGATGGACCAGGATCGACATGGGATGGAAAAGGAAAGCACAAGCCACCTTCTCCGAAGTGATGCGGTTGGCTTCCTGGACCAGGGCCTTGCGCTTCGTAAGGTCGGTTTCCAAACGCTGCTGGTCGATCAACTCGTCGGCGCGCTTGTCGGAGAAGTAGCCGAACGCCATCTTCTCCTTGTCGCGCTTCAGGCCATTGAACTTGGACTCCGTCTGCATCCAGTCGACGATGGCGTCGTCGGGATCGAAATCGCCGCCGCTGCCGATTCGACAGAGGTCGAACTCCATCTTTAGATAGTCTTCCAGCACAATGGGGCCGTCCTTGGTCTCCAGCTCGACTTCGATGTTGAGGTTGCGCTTGAGAATCCCAGCGACGACCTGGGACTCGCGGCGGTTGGGCGAGGTGTGCAGCAGTTTCAGCGTGGGGAAACCTTCGCCGTTGGGATAGCCGGCGTCGGCCAGCAGCTGCTGCGCCACCTCGAGTTCGTACCTCTGCGGGCTGGTGTCCCCGAGATCTTTATCGAAGAAGAAACCCATGGCCGGATTGATCGAGCCATAGGCCGGAATGGCCCGCCCGAATTGCGCCTGCTTGACATAGCGATCGCGGTCCAGAGCCTTGGCGATGGCCAAGCGCACCTTGAAGCCATTCTCCTTCATCAATTCCTCGACCGGCTTGTTGAAGTCGGTGACGACAAAGGGATCGCGCCAGGGGTTCATCCAAACCGCCTGGAAACCCGGGTCGGGCGTCATATTGACGACGAGATCCTGATTCGTCTCGAATCGGTCGATCAACTCGGCCGCCGGCGCGTTGCCGCCAATCAGGTCGATATCGCCGGCTTCAATGGCCGCCGCCAAGGGCTCTGGATCGGCGATCGGTGTAATCGTCACCTTGTCGAGCTTCGGCCGTTCCGGGTCGTAGTAGTCCGGGTTCTTCTCCAATACGACGCCTTGGCCGAGTTGATGGAAGGAGACCGAAAATGGCCCGGTGCCGACCGGTTTCAGGCCGTATTGGGCTTCGCCCATGGAATCCAGGGCGCCGCGGCTGACGATGGTCATGGCGCGGCCGCTGGCGCGTTCCAGGGTCTTGACCAGGAACGAGGCCTGCGGTGCCTTCAGAGTGATCTGTACTTTGTGGTCGCCCAGTTTGGTGACGCTGGCAACGTTTGAGATGACTCGCGAATGGATCGATTTGGCGGGGTCATTCGAGCGGTTGTAGGTAAAGACAACGTCGTCGGCGGTAAAGGCATCACCATTGTGGAACTTGACGCCTTCACGCAGGTTGAAGGTCCAGACCTTGCCGTCGTCGGAGATGACCCAGTCCCGCGCCAGGTCGCCTTCGGCGACGAGCTGGGGATTGATATGGGTGAGGCCGCTGAGCACGTTCGAGGTGATCTGAAACTGCACGACCTGATTTATACGCGCCGGATCGAGGGTGACGATTTCGCCGATGCCGGCCCAGGCGGCTTTCAGATGCCCCCCGGCCGCCGCCGCGCTGCGTATGCCACCGCCAAGCGCCAGGTGCCCAGCCGTCAGCGTGCCGGCCGCGGCCAACAACCGCAGGACAGCGCGGCGTTCCAGCTGCGGGCCGCCAAGGTCATGACGGCTTAGTCCGAAATGCGGATCCTTGGGATCGAAATCATAGGCCTGGCTAAGCTCCTCGGCGATCTTGCCGCGGCTCGCCGCATGCAGTTGATTGGCCCTTGTAGTCATAGCTTTGTCCTCCCGTCTGAATTGACATGTTTGGGCGCTTGCCGCCCATCACGCCCGCGCTTCGACCGCAGTTGATTTTTCTGCGCCGGACGTGCGGTCGGTTTCGGTCTCGGTGCAGGCAACCCAATGTTGCGATTTGGCTTCCTCAAGCGCCGGCGCATAGCGTTGGCATGTGGCGACGGCGCGCGGACAGCGCGGATGAAAAACGCAGCCGCCCGGTGGGTCGAGCGGGCTCGGCACCTCACCCGCCAGTACCTGATGGGCACGGCCGGATTCGACTTCCGGATCGGGTACCGGCACGGCCTCGAGCAGCGCTTGCGTGTAGGGGTGCAGGGGCTCGCTAAAGAGCGTTTCGCTGGCGCCGGATTCGACAATGTTGCCAAGATACATGACGGCGACGCTGTCACAGAGGTGCTTCACCACGCTGAGATCGTGGCCGATGAAAAGGTAGGTCAGGCCGAGCTCGCTGCGCAAGTTCTCCAACAAGTTGATGATTTGCGCCTGAATCGAGACGTCGAGGGCCGAAACCGCTTCGTCGCAGACCAGGAATTCGGGATTGAGCGCGATGGCCCGCGCGATGCCGACACGTTGCCGCTGCCCGCCACTCATTTCGTGCGGATAGCGCTCCGCCAGGCGCTTCGACAGGCCGCAAAGTTCAAGCAGTTCCTCGACGCGCTTGTCAATTCTCGCGGGATCGCGTTCGACTTCATGAATGATCAGCGGCTCGCCGACGATATCGCGCACGCTCATGCGCGGATTGAGCGAGGAATAGGGATCTTGAAAAATCGCCTGAACCGAGCGCCGAAACTTTTGGTTCTCGGCTTTGCTCAAGGACCAGATATCTTGCCCCTTGAAGAGAATTTGTCCCGCCGTCGGCCGCAAGAGTTTAAGGATGCTGCGGGCGATGGTCGTCTTGCCACAACCGGACTCGCCGACAAGACCCAGCACCTCGCCGCGTGGCACGCACAGCGAGACATCGTTCACCGCCTTGACGTGGCCGACGGTCCTTTGCAAGACCATACCCTTGGTCACGGGGAAATAGACTTTGAGGTTCCGCACCTCAAGGATTGGCGTCGTCGCGTCCCGGGAACCGGCGGCCTCGGCGCTTCGGCTCATGGCGATCGCAACGCCCGTCGACTCGATGGCACGCGCTGTAGGGATCGCTCCTGGCAGGCGCGAGAAAGGTACGGTCGTAAATTCTGGTTACAGCCGCCCTGAGTGCGATAAAAAACCTGAACGTGAATACAAATCGGCATTGCCGTTGCGAAGACCCCCAGCCGGAGAAACTCCCGCAAAAAGCCTTTCTCTCCCCATGGCGTTGCAAATTTCCCTGTGCGACGCCTATTATCGATATTGATATTAATCTTGTGGTATAACGTATTTCAATGTCAAGCGACCAACCACTGCCCGCCCCCACAAAGAAGCCCATGGATCCGCTCAACCGGGTCAAGAAGGCGGACGCCGCCTATCATTCCTTGCGTCGCTCGATCCTGCTGGGGCATATCGAGTCCGGCGACCTGTTGCTGGAACAGCGCATTGCCGAGCAGCTCAACTGCAGCCAGGGCACCGTGCGCGAAGCCTTCCTGCGATTGGAACAGGATGGACTGGTCATGCGGCGCGGCTATCGCGGCACCGTCGTCTCGACAACCTCGCTGCAGGAAGTCGCGCAGATGGTCGAAATCCGTCTACAGATAGAGTGCGAGGGCATCTTTCGTGCGGTGACGAACCTCGACAAGACGGCATTGGACACGCTCTACGCCATCACAGAGGAAATGGACGAGGCCATCCGCATCCCCGATTATTATCGTTGCAGCGAACTCGACCGGCAGTTCCACATGGCCCTCTTTCGCCATTGTGGCCTTCCGGCGTTGGAGCCGGTGCTCAACCGCTGCACCCTGCACATTCACCGCTTCACCTATTGGAATGCGGAAGACCAGTCGCCGGAAATGTCCTTTGGCGATCAGCACCGAGCCATTTTGCAGGTCCTCCAAGCAGGCGACCCGGACGCCGCGGTCGCCTGCGTCAAGGCGCACATCGCCAAGGTCATCCAGACCTGGGCACCGCACATCGGCCAAGAAATGCAGCACATGCACACACGCTCTTTCTGACTTAACTTACGGCGCCCTTGTAAAGGTGGAGGCGGGTCGAGCGTGCGCGTTCGGCACCCAGGGGTCGAGGTGGCGCCCTCGGAATTTACTTCGCGAGACGACGGCGAAATGCCTTGGGAACGACTTCGTGAACCGACAGTCCTTGATCACGGTGTTCACCTCCTGATATCGCCGCGAACCATGCCGCGGCAGCACCCAAGGCCGCCCCGGCGGCAATCGCGAAGGCAAAGATGCTCGACACGTTCGCCGAAATATTGAGCATCTCTGCGGAGATATCGACCGATTTTGTCATCGCCGTTGCACCGGCCGCTGATAGGGCTCCCAAGCTGGCCGCAATTACGCCGGAGACCACCGTCGCAGTGCCCCAAGTGACCAAACCATGCGCTCCGTCGCGGAATTCCACCTCGGCCTCAATTGCGTCGCCGCGCCGCGAACGCATGCGTCCGGCCACGTAACCTCCGGCGGCAGAACTTGAGAGTGCCACGAGCACCACCCATAGGCCCGCAACCAGCACATTCCAGGAAGGCGAGAGGTCATCGAGGTATGCTGGCCCGGCTGCCAGGCCAATCGCCGACCCGAACTGCAGGAGTACCATCGATATAGCGCCGGCGATCGCAGTGCCGCCAAATATCGCACCCCACTCCAGGTAGGAGGTTCCGGGATCACTTGTGCTCGTCACGGCAACCGCCGTTTCATTGTCAGGATTGCCCATCGCCACGGCCCTATCGCAGACCGAGAAGCGACAGGATGAACATCACGACCACGACCAGCCCAACAAGATAAATAATGCCATTCATGGAAATCTCCCCATGGGTATGTTTTCGTCATTTTCGAAAACCAGTTTGTAAACGCCTCGAAACGAAAAAGGTTCCACTTGGTGGAACAATGCAGCGAACGAGGACATTGCCAGGCCAGCGGGCGTGGAATATCCCACGCGGCGCAACCGCAACTCGAAACCGTCGCGCCCTCTATTAACCGGCGCACCGAGAGCGGAGTGTGCTCACATGAGCGCGGCGGTGTTCCTCTCGGCGAAAAACACGATGAAACTCATTTCGTTGTGAGGCTCTGAGGCAAGTGCGGGGCCATCGCCCATTCAGTCCCGAATTCGTGACACGCAGAAAAAAGGCAAGCGATCCCTGTGGACCGGGGCCGCAAACAGCGTCAAAATGGCGATCATCTTTAACGCGCGGTGCTGTGGCTTTGCCCTGCTTCCCGCTCTCACTCGCCGCCCCCTCACGTCGGTCTCGACGCGGATACACCGAATATGACCATCGACCCTCGGCCGACCGTCGCCGACCCTGACGACGATCCCTACCTCTGGCTCGAGGACATCGACGGCGAGGCGGCGCAAGCCTGGGTCGCCGCGCAGAACGAAAAGACACTGGCAACTTTCGCCGACGCGCGTTTCGCCGCAGACCGCGATACCCTGGCCACGATCCTCGACCGCCCGGACAACATCCCCTACATCGCCCGTCGCGGCGCCTATGTGTACAACTTCTGGAAAGATGCCGAGCATCCGCGCGGTCTGTGGCGGCGAACGACCCTGGCCGACTTCGGATCGCAAGAAACATCCCTTGAGATGTCCCATGAGACATCGTGGGAAATCCTCCTCGACCTTGACGCGCTGGCCGCGGCGGAAAAGGAAGACTGGGTCTGGGGCGGCGCCACCACCCTGCCCGGCAGCCATGATCGCGCCATCCTGCGTCTGTCGCGCGGCGGCGGCGATGCGGTCGTACTGCGCGAATTCGACGTGACGGGTTTGTGTTTCGTGGCGGACGGCTTCGTCCTGCCCGAGGCCAAGGGCGGTGTCGACTGGGTCGATCGCGACACGCTTTTGCTGGCGAGCGCCCATGGCGAGGGGATGGCCACAAAGTCCGGCTACAGCCGCACCGTCCGGCTGTGGCGACGCGGCGCGCCGCCGGACGCCGCCGAGATCATCTTCGAGACGACGGCCGAGAGCATGGGCACTTGGAGCGGCATCGATCGCTGCGGCGCCAGCCCACGGATCTGGTTGGCCGACAAACCGGCCTTCTTCGAGGTAATGGTCTGGCTTGGCGAGCACGAGGGCGCCAAGACCAGGCTCGACCTGCCGACGGACATCGAAGTCCAACTGCACGCCGACTGGCTTGTCGTGCAGCGGCACAGCGCCTGGGACGTGAGCGGCCAAGTTCACGCCGCCGACACACTCCTGGCCATCTCGCTCACCGCCTTCCTGGCCGACAGCCGCGACTTCACCGTCCTTTTTACGCCGCAACCACGGCGCGCCTTGCAAGGCTTTTCTTGGTGCGGTGAAGCTTTGGTGCTGTCCATCCTCGACGACCTGAACCCGCTGTTCGAACTTCTCACACCGAGCGACGGCGATTGGCCGCGCCGGACCTTGCCAGGCTTTCCCAAAACCAGCGTCGCCGCCGTTTGGCCATTGGATGTCGAGGACTCGGAATCCAACGGCGATCTGCTGGCCAGCCTACAGGATCCCCTGACGCCACCGCGCCTCACGTTGATCGAAGCCGCGGCGGCGGGCTCGCTAGAGGCGCCCAGGGTCCTCAAGCAGGCGCCCGAGGCTTTCGATGCCACCGGGCTACAAGTGACGCGCCACGAGGCCCGGTCGTCCGACGGCACCGGCGTTCCCTATGTGCAAGTCGGTCCGCCTGGCGAAACCGGCGACGCACCGGTCTATATGACCGGTTACGGCGGTTTCAGAGTGACCAATGCACCGGGCTACCGCGCCGCCATCGGCAAACTGTGGCTGGAACGCGGCGGCAGCTTCGTCATCGCCAACATCAGGGGCGGCGGCGAATTCGGCAGCGCTTGGCACGAAGCCGGGCGGCATGCCGGCAAGGCCTTGTCGCACGACGACTTCGCGGCCGTTGCCGCCGACCTGGTGGCGCGCGGGGTCACTCACCCCCGCCGCATCGCCGCCGAAGGCGGTTCCAACGGCGGCATCCTCATCAGCAACATGTTGACCCGTTATCCCGACCGCTTTGGGGCGCTGTTCTGCACCATCCCGCTGATCGACATGCGGCGCTACACCAAGCTGCTCGCCGGCGCCAGTTGGATCGACGAGTACGGCGACCCGGATAAGCCCGCGGATTGGGCCTACCTGCAAGGTTACAGCGCCTATCATCAGGCCGTGCCCGGCAAGAGCTATCCGCCGATCCTGCTGGCAACTTCGGGAAAGGATGACCGCGTGCATCCCGGCCACGCGCGCAAGATGGCGGCGAAACTACAGGTGCTGGGCTACGAGGCCTATTTCTACGAGCCCGCCAGCGGCGGCCATGGCTACGGCAAGGACAACCGTGAGACGGCAGGGTTCGTCGCCCTCGGTCAGCGGTTTCTCAGCCGCAAGATCGGCTGGGACAGCGGCGCGGACTGAGGCAGCCTCCGCCACCGCGCGGCAGGGTGCCGCGATGATCCGCTCAAGCCTCCGGCGCGTCGCGCCAATCGACGTGAGGTTCGCGGGTTTCCCTGAGGCTTCGATAGGGCAGGCCAAAGCGCGCCTCGGAATCGCCGATGCGGCGCTTGAACTGAATGGTGCGGATGAATTCGCGGATGCGCGGCTGGATCTCGGTACGCCAGCGCGTACCGTTGAAAACACCGTAGTGGCCGACACCGGGCTGCACGTAGTGGTATTTTTCGTCTTGCGGCACATTGCGACAAAGGTCGTGTGCCGCTTCGGTCTGACCAAGGCCGCAGATATCGTCCTTTTCGCCCTCGACCGTCATGATCGCGGTGCGGGTTATGGCGCCACAGTCGACGGGCTCGCCCTTGTGGGTCATGTTGCCGTCGGGCAGCGCGTGCGCCTGGAACACCGTCTCGACGGTTTGCAGATAGAAGTGCGCCGGCAAGTCCATGACCGAGAGGTATTCCTCGTAGAAATCCTGGTGCTGACGCACCGAGTCGCAGTCGCCCTTGACCAGATCGTCGAACAGCTTCTCGTGCGCCGAGACGTGGCGTTCCAGGTTCATGGTCATGAAGCCGGTAAGTTGCATAAAACCCGGATAGACCCGGCGCAGGAACCCCGGATTGCCGAAAGGCACGTAGGAAATGACGTTGCGTTCGAACCAGGCCAAGGATTTGCCTTGCGCCAGCTCGTTGACCGCCGTCGGATTGCGCCGCGTGTCGATGGGGCCCCCCATCAGGGTCAAAGATGCCGGCTGACAGGGATCGCCCGCCGCCGCCATAACGGCGGTCGCCGCCAGCGCAGGAACCGAGGGCTGACACACAGCGATGATGTGGGTGTTTGTGCCGAGGAATTGGACGAATTCGATCAAGTAGTCGATGAAATCGTCGAGGCCGAAGGGCCCGGCGTGCAGCGGCACGTTGCGGGCATCGATCCAGTCGGTGATGTAGACGTCGTGTTCGGGCAAGAGTTCGCGGGCGGTGTTGCGCAGCAAGGTGGCGTGGTGGCCCGACATCGGCGCGACCAAAAGCACCTTGGGATCCCAACGTTTGCCGACATAGGCCTCGTCACGCCGGAAATGCAGAAGCTGGCAAAAGGGTTTGCTCAAAACTACGTCTTCGCAAACGCGAACAGGCATGCCGTGGACCTGCGTCGTATCGATACCGAATTCGGGTTTCCCGTAGCGCCGCGTGAGGTTCTCGAAAACCTCGTAACCAGCCGCCAGATTGCGCCCGATGTGGGTTTTCCCGAACAGGTTCGCCGGATATTCCAGCTGATCTTTCAGGCTCTTGGCGCCCCATCTTAAAGGTGCCAGCAGAGCATGCGCCAATTCGTAGCTGTGATAGTTCATAGCACCTACTTTTCATTGTTGGCGAGCAAAAGCAAATTCCTGTTCTCTAGTGTGCGACGCAATATTATGACTGTTGCAGCGCAGCAAGGCAAATTGGCCTCCCGGCCAAACCACTCGGCCAGCGGCGCCCGATCTTCCGCCCGGTCTTCCGGCCGAAGGAGATCAAGTAGAGGTTAATTTCGTGTTCTGGAGGATTGCTGGTCTGGGACAGCGCGCAAAGGCTCTCAGGCCTCTCAATTCGGGCGAAGCGACGCCCGTCACTGCTGGTCGGCCATTCTCGCCACCTCGGCTCAAGCCGTGAAGACCGCTTCCACCTCGCCGAGGTTGGGCATGGAGGACGCCGTTCCGGCACGAGTCACTGAAATGCCGGCCACGGCACAGCCGAACATGACGGCATCGAGCGGCGTAAAACCGCGCGCCAAGGCCGTCGCGAAACCGCCGTTGAAGGCATCGCCGGCGCCGGTCGTCTCGACCACCTGCGCCACGTGGAAAGCCGGTAACAGCTCGCAGCATTCAGCCGTGCGATAGAGGGCGCCGGCCTCACCGAGGGTGATGATGGCGGCGCCGACGCCCTTTTCGAGCAGGACATCGGCGGCAACCTGGGCCGAGTCGGGCGAGTCGACCTTGATCCCGGTGAGGATCTCGGTTTCCGTCTCGTTCGGCGTAACGTAATCGCAGAGCGCCAGCATCGCGGCGTCGAGCGGCGCGCCCGGCGCCGGATTAAGGATGGTCGTCACCCCGGCCTCTCGGGCGATCTCCAGCGCTCTCCGGGCCGTCTCGATCGGCTGTTCAAGCTGTGTTATGAAGATCGCGGCGGCACGAATCAGATCCGCCTTCGCCTCGACGTCGGCGACGCCGATGGTTGTTGCCGCGCCGGGACAGACGATTATGGCGTTATTGCCGCTCGCCTCCTCGACGAAGATATAGGCCGCACCGGTATAACTCTCGGAGTCCTTGGTAACGGCGGACACGACGCCGGCTTCGGCCCAGGTTTTCAAGGCCATGTCGGCAAAGGCATCGTCACCAAGCTTTGAAATGAACGAAACCTTGGCCCCCAGGCGGGCGATGGCGACGGCCTGGTTCGAACCCTTGCCGCCGGGACCGAGGGCAAAGCTCTTGCCGATGATCGTCTCGCCCATGCGCGGCGGCCGTTCCGCCCGGTAGGTGGTATCGGCCACAAAGACGCCAAGGACGACGATTGCCTTCGACTCAGCCACTGCATGCACCCCGCAAACTTTGGATTGGGTTTTCTATCGTGGCGATTACACGCCGTCCGGTGGCAACACGCCCTTGGTGAAGGCAAAACAGCCGTAGAAGCGCCGCTCGCCGGTCTGGATGACGCAATAGGCTTTCTTGGCGCGTTCGTAGAAAGCGTAGCGCTCGACCGAGACCATGGGCCAAGCCTCGCCTTCCGCCACATCGATGGCCTGCTGCACCTCCCGCTGCACTGGCGGAATTTCGTCCGGCACATCGACGATTTCCATGCGTGCCGCGGCATCGTCGATAAAGCTGTCTAGCGGCATCACGGAAAGGATCGCGGCTACGGCCTCGGCGGCGGTAACGTTGTCTATGCGCAAAAGGCGCCCAAGCACTGTCCGACGGGCGACGGATTCAGAGGGAAAGTTGGTATCGGAAACGATCACCTCGTCGCCGTGCCCCATGGCGCGCAGCGCCTGCAGCACTTCCGCGTTCAATAGCGGGGATATTCCTTTCAACAAGACCTTGTACCTCCCCTCCCCAGTCGGCGCCGGGCACAATTGCGGCAGCAGCACGCGCCAGATCCGCTCACCTCGGCGGACCCGAAAACCTGACATCGCCGAAGGTTCTGCCCTCGCTATCGCGGTGCGCGATTAAAACGCGTTCAATACGAAGCGGTGTCGAAATTATCCCAGGACATCGCGCCAGTCCATAGTTGTCGAGCCGTCGATGTGGGTGAAGAAAAACCTATAAGTACATAAAAAACAAAAACATAACCTTAGGCTTCACACGCCGAAAAACCGTTTGAATGCAAATGTGGCACTTCGCGCCGGGCTATGCTTTCATCGAAGTCGTTCTTTACCAAGGCGGACTGGGATCGCTGGTGCTTTTCCGACAGGACGCCGCCACGTGTTCAGGCAGGATCAAATAGATGCTGAATGGGGCGTCAAGATATACAGGCGCATCAAGAAAAAATTTTGCAGCGGGAGGACAGGAAATGAGGAAAGGTGACTTCGATCGGCTTTTTGCGACGCGCACCGATCGGCGCGGTCTATTGAAAGGCGCGGCCGGCGTCGGCGCGCTGGCACTGGGCGCGACTACAGCGCTCAGCCCCTTGACGAGACATGCCTATGCGGCAAGCGACCTACGCCGGGAAATCTTGGGTATCCCCGGTGTCGGCATGGGTTCGCCCACGGATGCCGATTGGCAGAAGGTCGGTGCCCTGTGTCTCGGGCCGACCAAGAACAATGTCGCGGCCGGAGAATTCGACGGCGTCGAGCTGACCTTCATGGGGCTCAACAACCAGAACCTCCACAACCTGTTGTTTCGCGGCTTCCTCAAGCCTTGGGAGGCATACACCGGCGCCAAGATCAGCTGGATCGATCTTGCACAGGCCGACTACAATGCCCGCCTGCAGCAGTCGATCGCGACTGGCACGGTCGATTTCGACATCATCGAGATGGGCGCGCCCTTCGAGGGCGATGTCTGCGGCAAGGGCTTGGCATCGGAAATGCCCGACTGGGTTAGGGCACAGGTCGAAATGGACGATTACGTCGGCTATCTACAGGCGCCGGTCGGCACTTGGGACGGCAAGACCTATCGCATCTCGATCGACGGTGATTGCCACAACTTCAACTACCGCACCGACTATTTCACCGATGCCGATCTCGCCGCGGCCTGGAAAGCCGAGGGCAACGCCGGCGAATGGGGCGTGCCCAAGACCTGGCAACAAGTCCAGGCGGCGACCAAGTTCCTCAAGGGCAAGAAGGTCGGCGGCTTCGAGGCGCACGGCTATCTCGACCCGCTCAAGGGCTGGGGCGGTTTCGGCTTTTATTTCCTCGCCAGCCGCGCCACGGCTTACGCCAAGCACCCGAGCGACCCGGCTTGGCTGTTCGACGTCGAAACGATGAAACCGCGGGTCAACAACCCGGCCTGGGTGCGCGCCATCCAGGATGTACTCGATGTCATCGACGCGCAGCCCAACGACCAGCTCAACGCCGACCCCGGCACCACCGGCTTCCAGCAGTTCCTCGCCGGCACCGGATCGATGCTCAGTTGGTGGGGCGATATCGGCTCGAACGCCAAGACCAGCGACAGTTCGGTCGTCGGCGACTCCATTGGCTTCGACATCCTGCCGGGTTCGGACGATGTCTATAACTCTGCCAGCGGCAAGTGGGATACCCTGCCTTCGGGGCCCAACTATGCGCCCAACATGGCCTACATTGGCTGGGGCGTTTATGTCATGGCCCGCGTCGACGGCGATGCCAAGAAGCAGAAAGCGGCCTGGAGCGCCGCGGCCCACGTCGGCGGCAAGGACATCTCGTTGTGGTGTGCCGCCTACCCCTCCGGCTTCCAACCCTACCGGAACAGCCATTTCGACATCGCCGAGTGGGTCGCCGCGGGTTACGACGAGGGCTTCATTACCTCGTATCTGGCATCGCAGTCGAACTCCTACAATCATCCCAACGCCGCCATCGAACCGCGCATCCCCGGTATCTTCCAATACTACAGCGTGGCCGAGGACGAGTTGGCGAAGATCTATGCAGGCCAGTTCGACGCCCAGACCGGCGCCGACAACATCGCGGCGGCCTGGGAAAAGATCACCGACCAGATCGGGCGCAAGGAGCAGATCGCGCTCTACAAGGCCTCGCTCGGACTCTAGGGTTTCGGGACTCTGACTTGACCATGTCAAACAGGCTGGCGGCGAAGGGATCGCCGCCAGCCGTTTGCGGCCTTGTTCCCCTTGCCCTACCCGACATGTGACCTGCATGCAGACTGCGTCTCCGATAGAAAAAGACCGTTTGTACACGGTCAATCCCGACCACATGTCGGAGGCGCGCAAGTCCGCCGGCCGTGCGCTCATCATCGTGAGCTCGTTCGTCCTCGCCGGCTTGTTCCTGCTGCAGGCGCTCTACAAGGCGGAAACCATCGGCTTCGGTTTCGAGAACTGGCGGCCGGTGCTTTACACCTATTTGCTGTGGTCCTGCGCGCTCGGCATCGGGCTGGTGATGATCCGCGGCGAGGCGGGTTTGCGTGCCCTCTTCATTCTGCCCGCCGTGCTGTTCACCGTCGCCATGGTGATTTTCCCAACCCTTTTCGGGTTTTACGTCGCCTTCACAGATTGGAATCTCAGTTCCTTCGCCGGCCGCCACTTCAACGGCTTGGACAACGTCCGGCAAATGCTGCAGGACCCCTACTACTGGAACGCCCTGCG
>JAJFGM010000776.1 GCA_021776145.1 Kiloniellaceae bacterium
CCGAGGCGCTCGGCATCGAGCCATTCGTGATGGCAAGCGGTGCCGGTCACGACACCCAGGTCATGGCCGAGCTGGCGCCGGCCGGAATGATCTTTGTTGCCAGCAAGGGTGGCATCAGTCACGCGCCGGAAGAGTCCAGCGATTGGCCCGACATCGAGGTCGGAGCCAACCTTCTGCTGCACACGCTCCTCGACGTCGCCGGTTGAAGGCACGGCCCGCCGACCGGCAAATTCGGGCTTTCCCCGCGGGGACAGGTGGCGCCATCATGGCGCTCGTTTCTGGCCCGATAGGACTGTGCCCATGGCGGCAAGTGAACGCGAAAGGATGGCGGCGGGGGAATGGTATCGCTGCGTCGATCCTGAATTGGAAGAGCTACAGCAACGCGCCCGCGAAGCGTTGCACGCGCATAACACGCTGCCGCCGGACCAACGCGACCCCATCGGCCCGGCATTGCGGGCGCTGCTCGGCGGCGTAACAGACGCGGCCCGCATCGAGGCGCCCTTTCACTGCGCCTATGGTTTCAACATTTTCCTTGAGGGCCGGGTCTACCTCAATGCCGGCTGCTGCATCCTCGACACGGCGCCGGTCCGCATCGGCGACCAGACGATGCTGGGGCCGGGCGTGCAGATTTATTGCGCCGAACATCACAAGGACGCCGCCAAGCGGGCATCTGGCCTGGAGATCGCCAGGCCGGTCACGGTCGGTCGGCGGGTGTGGATCGGCGGCGCCGCCGTCATCCTCGCCGGCGTCACCATCGGCGAGGCCGCCATCGTCGGCGCCGGCAGCGTCGTCACCCGCGACGTGCCGGCCGGCGCGACCGTCGTCGGCAATCCGGCCGGTCGGCTTGCCGACTAAGGCCCGGTGGCTCGCCGACCAAAAGCAACGGCGCCTCAATCGACGTAGAAGGTGGCGCGGTAGCCGCCACGGGTCTGCGGGTGGTAGTCCCACATCGCCAGGTGCTGGGTGCAGCGGTTGTCCCACATCGCCACCGAATTGGGGCGCCAGCGGAAGCGACACTGAAAGCGCGGCTCGGCGATGTGACGATAGAGCAGCTCGAGCAAGGCACGGCTCTCGGCCGGCTCCAGGTCCTCGATGTGGTGCGTGAAGGTCTCGTTGACGAAAAGCAGCTTGCGGCCGGATTCGGGATGGGTAGGGACGACGGGGTGGGTCGCTTCGGGATAGACGCCGTCGCGCATCTTCGTCAGCGGCGTGCCGAAATAGTCGCGGTAGGAACGGACCCCCGAATGGCGCGCCTTCAGGCCGTCGAGAAAGCCGCGCAGGGGCGGAGACAGCGCCTCGTAGGCCGCGTACATATTGGCAAAGAGCGTATCGCCGCCGCTCGCCGGAACCTCGTCCAGGTAGAGCACGCTGCCGGCCGGCGGCTCGGCGTCGCAAGAGACGTCGGTGTGCCAGCGGTGGCCGGCGTAGGTTTTCGAGTTGGCGTCGGTGCGTACCTGCAGCAGACCGGGATGTCCCGGCACGTCACCCTGCGGATGGATGTGCAGCCGCCCGAGTCTGGTCGCAAAGGCGCTAAGGGCCGCCATGTCCAGATCCTGGTCGCGGAAGAACAGCACCAGGTGCTGCGTCCAGGCCGCGCGCAACCGCGCCACTGTATCGGGATCGAGCGGTCGCGCGAGGTCAAGGCCCCGCACCTCGGCCCCGATTGCGGGGGTCAACGGTTCGATCGAAAAGGATTTGCTTGTCATGACGCTCCCTCGATAGCCATCTCGCAGGGCATCATAGTGGCACGCAGACGTTGGCATGTCCGAGCCGATAGTGTGACGTTGACCCTGTGCGAAGACCTTTCACCGCCGCCAAGCCTTCGCCGTCGCGATCCCTTCAGCCTAATTTGAGGTCTCAGCCGCGTTTAGGCGCCAGACCCGAAAATTGAGTGCGGCCGCGAATGTCACCCAAGCTGCGTAGGGAACCAGAAGGTAGGCGGCGATCGTATCTATCGGATAGAACGTGGCAATTGTCGCAAGGATCGAAAGCCACAGGCAGACAATTTCGACGAAGGCAAGACCCGGACGGCGCAGGCCGAAGAAGACCGTTGACCACAGTCCGTTGAGCACGAGCTGCAGGGCATATACCGTTAGGGCAAAGCCTGTTTCAGCCGTGCCGGATTGGCGCCACACGAGCCAGCCGGACAAGGCGATGGAGATATAAAGCACGGACCAAACCGGCCCGAAGTGCCGGTCGGGCGGGCGCCAGCTTGGCTTGGCAAGGGCACGATACCACCTGCCGGGACGGAAGATGAGTCCGGGCGCTGCCGCCGCGCTACAGGCGAGGAGGAACAGCAGCAAGGAGATAGCTGAATCCACGTTCATTTCGACGATGTGGGGAGTTCTGCTCACCGAACAACCGCATACCTTTCTCGTACCGCGTCAATCTTTCCTCATAGTGGAGGTTCCCGCGCCGAGGAGGGCGCGACCCGACTGTCTTTCCGGGCGCTCCCCTTGACGGGCTCAGCGGCAATCCAACACGGTACCGTTTGCCGGCGCTGTGCACGGCACGGCATTCGGCCACGAGAGGACTCACTCTTGCACCTCTTTGAGCCCGCTGCCGACGATCGCCGCGGCAATACACATGGCGGCGAATAAAGCCAAGACCGACGCTTCACCAACCAGCTGAGCCAAGAGGCCAAAGGCACCGCCGGCAACGAGCAGAACCCCAATGATGGAGTTCGACAAAGCGGTATAGGCCGCGCGCTTGTCTTGGTCTGCCATGTCGACGATGTGTGTCGAACGGCCAAGTCGCACGCCTTGGTAGGCGACCATAAGCACAAAAAGGACTCCGGCCATCGGCAGCGCCGCGACGTTTGACGAATTGAACAAGCCGAGCACCGCGCCGGCCGCGAGAGCCAAGGCCGCGATCGCAGCCGATAAAACGAGAACCTTGCGGCTCGAGGAATCCGACAGGCGGCCCCAGAAAAAGCTGCTGCCAACCGCGGCGAGACCGGATGCGAGAACGAACATGCCGAGTTCGCCCAGTTGGTTGCCACCGCTGCGCCCGACCATCGACAGGATGAAGGGCGGCGCCAACGCGGTGGCGATTAACAAACCGCGCGTGGTAATGAATATCGTCAGCTGTTTGTCTTCGCGCAGCAATGAGAACTGCCGGAACACGACGGAAATGGGATTGCCGCCGCCCTCGGTAGAGCCCGGAACTTCCGCCAAAGTCGCAAAAATGGCGGCCGCCGCGATCCACAAGCATCCCGCGAGGATCAAGACCGCCGCGATGACCGAGACCGACTTTTCCACTATACCAAAGGCCAGCAGCGTCCCGAAGACCAGCACGGCGGTGGCCGCAATGGTGCCGGCTGTTCCGGTGGCGGTGCCACGCGTCGCTTTTGAGACGGTCTTGCCGAGAACGTCCTTATAGCTGACGGAACAGGCACTTCGTGCGGCCGCGAAAACGGCAAGCAGCCCGATGATCGTCCAGCCGGCGCTCTCGCCCTCGAGAGACAGGGCCGACGCGCTGATGCCCAAGATTGCGACGCCTTGCACCAAACTGCCGATGACCCAGACCCATTTTCGCCGGGGTAGGGCGCGTACACCCGCGGCGATCAGCAACTGGGGCAACAGGGCGCCGGCTTCTCTGACCGGAACCAGCAAGCCGGTCAGGTAAGCGGGAGCCCCAAGCGAGGTCAGAAGCCAAGAAAGCACGAGTTTCGGATCGGAGAGACCGTCGCCGGTCTTGGTCGCAGCCAAGGCAATTACATGCTTGAGGAAATTGCCGGGTTGCGCATTGCAGGCCTCATCGGGGATGTCGCGGCAAACGCGGCCGTCATCCTCGCCCGTCAACATCTCGTACACGGCTGAATTCACGGAGTTCGTCACGATCCAAATCCTGTGGGAATGACACGCGTGCGTTCGGCATGAGAACGGGACTCGTTGCGTCCGGCGCAATTGAGAGTTTGTATAGCGGTGATACGCAATTTCGAACCTATCGGATCTTTGCTCGCCAATCGGTCGGTCGAGAGTCCAAATACCAACATAGGAATGTCTTGGTATCGGACCTGTGCGTCGTTGTTCGAGTCACCGCCCTGACCGCAGCTCGCGCATTGTCGCCAGGTTCGGTCCGCGGGACGGGATCCGGCGACGATGGCGTGAGCGTTGGCGGCTGCACTGATTGGATAGCGGGTTCGATTTTCTTCGTGCCAAAGTGGTCGGTGCGTCCATTGCACGCCCTCCCAGCCCATAGGAATCACCACCCGCCTTTACCGTTCTTCAGCTGACGGCATTTCCGGACCGAGCCGGGATTCTTCGTGCTCGATGGCAAAGACATGGGCGAAGAGATTGGCGACCCACTGCTTGCCCTCTTGTGTCAGCTGAAGATAGTCGAGTGCGTCGCCGAGGTACGGTCGCACGGCTTTCCAATAGAACTTGGGATAGCCCTCGGCCAGGTCGGCGGGCGTCTGATAGCCGAGTTTGTCTGCCGTGCCGGTTTCCTCGAACTCGAAAAACAGGGCGTTGATCTTGCGCAGGTAGTGCGGGTCGGCGAGCTGGCCGATGAGATCGGCAGCGCGCACAAGGCCGGGCTCGTTGTCGGTCTCGTCATGATCCCCATCCTCGGGAACTGGAAAGCGGGTCAACTCGATTGCCGCGGCCAGGCGTTCAACATCCAGTCGACCAGTGTCGGCGAAACGCTCGCGAACGAAAACCTTGCCGCGGTCGACGTGATAGGGCGTGAGCGCGGCGTCCGAGGCGCCGCGCGGCAGATCGATGAAGTCTTGGGTCTCGCCAGCGACGAAACGCGGGGCGCGGTCGGCCAGGCAAACGCCGCGAACATAGCCGATATCGTGACACAGCAGTGCGGCGAGGAAATGCAGCCAGTCCTCCGGCGAGACCCCGCCACATTTGATTTTTTTGCCGCGCAGGATCTCTTGGCCGACCATTGTCACCATGACCGTGTGTTCAATATTGTGATAAAGCGCATCGCTATCGGCAATTCGCTCCAGGGCCGTTCTTGCGACGATGGACAGCACGTCGGGATAGCCGCGTTCTGCGTTGCCGAAATTGGCCAGGTAAGCCTTTTCCAGACGATGGATCAGGCTATCGATGATCATCTCGGAGGCATTGAACATTTCATCTTGCTCCTTTGAATCGCTGCACTACTTATTGGTAACTTCTACGCAGAAACGATCGCGGTAGATCTCGGTTTGCCGCGGTCGCTTGGCGTTTAGCACCGGACGCAATCTTATCCCATTTCCAGGAGGTCATTATGGCTGGTTCCAGCGATTCACTTCACGCCCCACGCGAGCGGCTGTCCACGGAGACCATTCACTTGCATCATGCAATTGTCTCGCTGATGGAGGAACTCGAGGCGGTCGATTGGTACCGGCAACGCGCGGACGATTGCGAAGACGAGGCGCTCAAGGAAATTCTCCTCCACAATATGCGCGAAGAGATGGAGCACGCCGCAATGGTTTTGGAATGGATCCGCCGAAACAACAAGGATTTCGAGGGGCAACTCAAGGAGTTCCTCTTCAAGGACGGCGATATCGCCCACCATTGATTGTGAGACGCGACGGCCCCAATTCGCCATTGCCAACGCGTCTTCTCCAGTGAAGTGACGACAGCGAACAGCCAGGCAGCGTGGTCACCGTCGCCGGTCTACTTATTGCAGGCGCTGCAGATGGGATTCCTACGCCAGCGGGCGGCGTAGGAATCCCACCGTCGGACCACCGGCGCTCACAGTTCCTCTCGGACTTGCGCGTAGGCAAGGACCGCGAACAGGACAGAGCCGCCGATGACATTGCCAATGAATGCGGGAACGACAAAACCCAAGAGGGTCGTCACCAGATCGATGTCGCCGCCAAGCAGCAACAAGAAGGCCTCGGCGGACCCTGCAACGACGTGCGCGAAATCCCCAAGTGCGATCAGGTACGTCATACCGATGATCACCCAGATTTCACTGCCTTGCGTATTGGGTAGCATCCACACGAGTGCGGCCACCAGAAATCCTGCCGGAACTGCGTGCAGCAGCATCTCCTGCGGGGTTTTTGCCATGAGATGGTGTGAGATCTCGAAAAAGGCCTCGACTTGTTCGGCCGAGAAGATCCCCGCGTAGACGGCGGCGCCGGCAAAACATAGAGTGCCAACAAGGTTAGCGGCAAAAACCGTGCACCAAAGCCGCAGGGTCAACA
>JAJFGM010000777.1 GCA_021776145.1 Kiloniellaceae bacterium
CTGGAACAGCTCGAGCTGTTGTTGAACAACCATGGGCGCCCGCTTGTCGTCGGGGTCAGCGATTGCCCGATTCCGTTGCCCTTCGTTCTGGAATCGACGTCCGCCAACGTCAGCGGCGCGACCGCGCGGCAGTTGCAGGACGAGTTTCCCATGCCCGATCTGGCGCGCATCGACGACCGCATCGCCAACGGCACGCTGCCGTCCTCACCGAACCGGCCTTTGCCTCTGTCGCTCTTTCCCGGTGAACGCGTCGACTACTCCCTGGTCCGCCTCAAACATTACACCGCGACGTCACCGCAGTATTTCCAGCGCTTCGTCCTATTCACCAACTACCAGCGCTACGTCGAGGAGTTCGTTGAATACGGACACCGCGCCGTCAAGGAGGGCAACGAATATACCGCCTTTGTCGAACCCGGCGACTGCGTGTTGCCGAACGCCAAATTGAGCGGTCTCAAAGCCTCGGGCGAATGCCCGAAGTCGCTGCCACAGATGCCGGCCTATCACCTGCTGCGCGACGACCACGAGGGCATCACCCTGGTCAACATCGGTGTCGGCCCCTCGAACGCCAAAACCATCACCGACCACGTCGCCGTTCTGCGGCCACACTGTTGGCTGATGATCGGCCACTGCGGCGGATTGCGAAAGTCGCAGCGTTTGGGCGACTACGTGCTGGCCCACGCCTACGCCAGAAGCGATCACGTGCTCGACGAGGACCTGCCCAATTGGGTGCCGGTGCCGCCGATCGCCGAGGTGCAAGTGGCGTTGACCAACGCGGTGGCCGCTATCACCGGCCTCAAGGGCACGGAAATGAAGATTCGCCTGCGCACCGGTACGGTCTTCACCACCGACGACCGCGATTGGGAACTGCGCCACGCCGAACTGGCCCTGCGCATCAACCAGTCGCGCGCGGTGGCCGTCGACATGGAATCGGCGACCATCGCCGCCAACGGCTATCGCCTACGGGTGCCCTATGGCACGCTGCTCTGCGTTTCCGACAAGCCGCTGCACGGCGAACTGAAGCTGCCAGGCATGGCCAACGCCTTTTACCGTGAGCGCGTCAGTCAGCACCTGCAGATCGGCATCGCGGCGGTGCGTCAATTGCGCGAAGCCGGTGTCCACTCGCTGCATTCGCGCAAGCTGCGCAGCTTCGACGAACCGGCATTCCGCTGATCGCCCTCACGCGCTTTTGACACAGCGGCGCCTTGCCGATCATAACACGACGCCCAGATGAATAGGAGACGTCGTGCTATCGTTGAGGGAGCCCAAAAATGAGGTTCAACGCACTCAGCCGCCGCGGTCTTCTGTTTGGCGGGATCGCCAGTTTCGCCGCGCCGGCCGTTTCAGCGGCCGCTCTGATCGCCACACCGAGGCAATCGGAAGGCCCTTTCTACCCCGATCGACTGCCGCTCGACCGCGACAACGATCTGATTGGCACCACGCCCGGGCGGGCACGCGGCACCGTGACACATGTCTTTGGCCGTGTCAGCGATGTGCAAGGCCGGCCACTTGCTGGAGCGCGCGTCGAGATCTGGCAATGCGATGCCCTTGGCCGCTATATCCACAGCGCGGACCGGAACCGCGGGCCGCGCGACGCGACCTTCCAAGGCTATGGCTTGGTCGATTGCGACAGCGACGGCGGCTACCGCTTTCGCACCATCAAACCGGTCCCCTATGGCCGGCGGGCACCGCATATCCACTTCGCCGTCAAGGCGCGTGGATTTCAGACCCTGATCACCCAGCTTTATATGGCCGAAGCGCCCGAGAACCGTGGCGATGGGCTCTTGAGCCGGCTTTCCGATCCGGCCCAACGCGCCGCCCTCGTAGTCCCCTTTCGCCCCGCCCCGGAGTTGGAATCCGGCGCGTTGGCGGCGCGGTTCGACATCGTCCTCGCCTAACCGTCGGCACACTTGACGAACGAATTCACCCCACGAGCTTCCCGAGCAGGCGACAACGCCGCGCCAGAAGGTCGACCAGTACCTGGATAAGGCGCGCGTCGCTTCACGGACCGGTTGCAACATCCGGGTACGTTGAATCGGATCGGTTAGACGTAGCGGGGCAAAACCGCTATAGACTTCATTGTGTAGAGCCACCGCCGGTCCGGCGCGCCCCTTCGTTCTCGACTGTCACGGACAATTCAGTTGCCTATGGCGTTCCGAGACCTACCTAGTCCTAAGTGATGTCATCTACACCCTTGGGGCCAAATCCGAACCTTGCGGCGACTGGCCAGCCTCGCCTCGTGTCGTTGGCAACGGCGGTGCCGCCATATGTCCTGCAGCAGGACGCCGTGGCGGAACGCGCGCACGGCCTGTTCTCCAAACTCGGCCGTGCCGAGGTCGCGCGGCTGATGCCGATCTTTTCGAACGCCGGCATTCGTACCCGCTATTCCTGTGTGCCTATCGATTGGTATCTCGAACCCGCCGATTGGAAGTCACGCAACAGCCTCTATATCGAAAACGCCGTGGCGCTGCTCGCCCAAGCCAGTCTCGACTGCCTGGACGGCGCCGGCCTTGCTCCACAAGACGTCGACGCGGTGGTCACCGTATCGACCACCGGCATTACGACGCCCAGTCTCGACGCCCATCTTATGCAGAAAATTCCATTGCGACCGGACGTCGAGCGCCTGCCGGTCTTCGGCCTCGGCTGCGCCGGCGGCGTGCTCGGCCTGGCACGGGCGGCGGCACTGGCGCGTGCGCGGCCGGGAGCGCGCGTCCTTTTGCTGGTGGTCGAGCTTTGCGCCCTCACCTTCCGGCCCGGCGACAGCTCCAAGAGCAATATCGT
>JAJFGM010000778.1 GCA_021776145.1 Kiloniellaceae bacterium
AGCTCGACCATCGAACCGCAACGCCGCCATAGCTCTTCGACTTTCGCCACTGCCGCGGAATCGCACCCTGGCGGCGGCGTCAAGATGCACCAGCGGCCATCGAAAAGCTCCGCGAACCCGGCCGCCGGACCGCTGGATTCAGTCCCCGCGATAGGGTGACCGGGAACCAGATGCACGCCGGACGGCAGATGCGGACCGATATCGCGGATCACCGCTTGCTTGACCGTACCGACGTCGCTGACGGTGCAGCCGGGCGAGAGATGCGGCCCGATGGCGGCGGCGACCGCATCGTTGGCACCGACGGGTGTGCAGAAGACGACCAGATCGGCGCTTTGAACGACGGCGGCCAGGTCGAGGTCATAACTGTCACCCAATTGCAGGGATCTGGCCTCGTCAAGAGTCGGCTGGCTGCGCGTGCTGATAGCAATATGGCGGACCAAGCCACGGGCCCGAAAAACCCTGGCAAGCGAAGATCCGATCAAGCCGATGCCGATCAAGGCCACTTTCTCGAAAAGCGGCTCCGACTCCCCCGATATCACTGCAGAAAATCCTGCAGGGCCTGCATCGTATCGCGCATGTCCTCATCGCTGCCGATGGTGATACGCAGGCAGTCCGGCAAACCATAGGCCGCCATGCCGCGCAGCAGGATCCCTTGGCGCCTCAGCGTCGCCAGGGCGGCCTCGGCCGCGCTGGCACCACCGGGAAAGCGCACCAGGACAAAATTGCCGACGGAGGGAAAGACCGTCAAACCGGCCGCGGTGGCCGCCGCCGCGAAGCGGGCCGTCGCCTGTTTGTTGTGACGCCTCGACCTGGCGCAGTGTTCTAGATCGCGCACCGCGGCTATGCCGGCGGACTGCGCCGCCTGACTTACATTGAAAGGGCCACGCACCCGGTTCAGGACGTCGACAACGGCCGGCGGACAATAAGCCCAGCCAAGACGCAGCGCCGCCAAGCCGTGGATCTTGGAAAAAGTGCGGGTCATGACGACGTTGTCGCATTCGCCGACCAAGGCGGCGCCATCGGTGTAGTCGGTCTCTTCGACATATTCGGCATAGGCCGCGTCGATCACCAAGAGCGTCTCGTCCGCCAGCCCGGCACGCAAACGGCGGACTTCGGCATCGCTGATATAGGACCCGGTCGGATTGTTCGGATTGGCCAGAAAAACCAATTTTGTGCGCGGTGACGCCCTGACCAGCAAGGCATCGACATCTGCCGTGAGATTCGCCTCGGGTGCCGTAACCGGGGTCGCCCCCACCGTACGGGCGGCGATGGCGTACATCAAAAAACCGTGTGCGCTGTAGAGAACCTCGTCACCGGTGCCGGCATAGGCCTTGACCAGCAGCGCGATCAACTCATCCGATCCGGCACCGCAAACGATGCCCTCGGGATCGATCCCCTCCACCTCGCCGATCGCCGCGCGCAGGGCCTTGGCTCCACCATCTGGATAGCGATGAAGCTCGCCGCGCAGGGCCTCGTAGGCAGCCACCGCGTTGGCGCTTGCACCCAGCGGGTTCTCATTCGAAGCCAGCCGGATCACGCGATTTGCCCCGGGTGCGAGCGACTCGCCACCCACATAGGGTGCGACATCGAGAATGCCGGGCCTAGGTGTCAGCATAACCTGTTTCCCCAAATTTTTTCACAAGCAGATAGCCCCATCGGGCCGCCCCAGCGCCTCGGTCTAGGCGCCCCAACACGCGCCACGATTTTCACCTGCCACATCCGTGCTGGCCATATCCGTGCTGGCCACATCCGCGCTGGGCAATTCCGCAGTGGTCGAGCGCATCACTGAATATCTTGGTAGCGGGCGATCTTTCGGGCTTCGCCGGGCACCGCCGCCATGCTTTCGGCCAGCTCTTCCGTACTCAAGGGGACCGCATAGCTGCCTATGCACCAGACCTGGCGCAGCGTATCCGCGCCCACCGCCATCAAACGGCCCAAGCGCGGTTCTTCGTCGTCGACGAAGCCCTCGACCTCGGCCAGATAGAAGCGGCGATCAAGCCCCTCGTCGGAAAACTGCAGGCTCCGCACCTCGAATCCGGCCAGCTCGAGCAGGCTTCGCACGGCACTTTGCGACAACGGCTCGCTGGCTTCCATGACCAGATACGATCGGTCGTGGCCGCTGGCCTCCTGCCGCACCAAGGAAACGACGAGCGCCTCGGGAACCTCCGTCTCCTGCGGCGAGGCAGCGGCAAAGGGCAGGCGGGCGATCACTCTGGGTGTCATGTCTCCGCTACGCGCCAGCTTGGGCCACCAGGACTCGCAGGAATCGCTTTCCGGAAGGGGTAGAACCCCGATCGTCGAATCACCCTCGGTAAGGGCTCTCAACACACTTGTCGACGAGACATAGCCGTTGATCGAGGTCAGCACGCTGAAGTGCTCGCGCGCCAGCCCCTCCAGGCTTGGGCCGCGCTCGGGCGCGAAAGCCGCGACCGCCAACGGCCCCTGCAGGTGGATAAAGACCGAAATTATCTCGCGCCAGATCTTGACCAGGACCGACTTCGGGATTTCCCCCGAATGCCGGGCCACCAGATTGCGCACCACCTCGGCTTCCCTGCCCGGCCGCAGGTGGGGCGCGCCCGGCCCCTTGGCGGCACGAATACGCTGGGCAAGCTGCGCGCGGCGCATGATCAAATCATGGATCGAGGTATCGATCTCGTCGATCTCGCGGCGCAACAGGTCTAGCGGGGTCGGATCGGTGGACATTCGCTTCGTCGCCATGCTGGTGAACGGCGAATAGAAATAGCCTTAGGCCCCGGAAAAATCAAAGGAAAGTCCGCATTTCACCGAGCCGTAGTGGGACCATTGGCGACGATTAACGATATAGGTAACTGTTTCCTATCGCTTTCCGGCCGCGGCGTCGTGGTTCCCCTATCGATCCAAGCGCCGCCTTTGAATTCGGTTCTGGCAGACATACCTACTACTGCAACCGGTGTTTCCTGGTATGATCCCGGCCCTTGCGCAATGGAAACCGATACACGATGCCGATAAAGATCCCGAATGACCTTCCCGCCCGGCAATTCCTTGAAGAAGAGGGCTTGGTCGTCATGCGCGAATGTGACGCCATGCGCCAGGATATTCGACCCCTGCGCATAGCCTTGCTGAACCTTATGCCGCAGAAGGTGGCCACCGAGACGCAGATCGCACGCTTGATCGGCGCGACCCCGCTGCAAATCGAACTGACCCTGTTGACCACGGCTTCCTACAAACCGACCAACATTTCGCGTCAGCACATGCTCGACTTCTATCGCTCCTGGGCCGAAGTGCGGCACGAGAAGTTCGATTGTCTCATCATCACCGGCGCGCCAATCGAAAAACTGCCCTTCGAGGAGGTCCATTACTGGCAGGAATTGACCCAGATCCTCGACTGGTCGCAGACCAATGTCTTTCAGTCACTCGACCTCTGCTGGGGCGCGCAGGCGGCGCTGTACCACTTTCACGGTGTTCCGAAACACGAACTGCCGCAAAAGATGTTCGGCGTTTTCGACCACCTTGTGATGAAACCCAACGCACCCCTGCTAAGAGGTTTCACCGGGGAGTTTCCCGTGCCGGTTTCTCGCCACACCGAAGTCCGAAGTGCCGATCTCCTGGACATTGACGGCTTGGAAGTCCTTGCGGAATCGGACGAAGCCGGTCTCTGTTTGGCGCAGGATCACAGCCGTCGCCATATCTACATGTTCAATCACCTGGAGTACGATGCCCAGACCCTGGCGAACGAATACCGCCGCGACCTGGAGGCTGGCGACGACATCCAGATACCGAAGCACTACTTCCCCGGCGACAACCCAGAGAAGGCGCCGTCCAACCGCTGGCGTACCTATGCACACATGCTGATTTCGAACTGGATCAACGACGTCTACCAGCGCGCGCCGTTCGAGATAGAACAGATTGGCGGCACGCTGCTGCCCGAGGCGGTACCGAAGTCCTCCACCGGGCGCTGAAGGAAACGAAGGCGCCGGGGCCAAACGTTCTTCCGGCTCCTGGCAAGACGCTCGTCGACGATCGTAATCAGTCGGGCGAAGTGTCGCGCACACGGCCGGCGAGGCCCGGCGGCGCGGTCTGCGGGAACTGCACCAGGGCTGGCTTGCGCAGACTGCGTTGCGCGCGCAGAGCGCTGCCGGCGTAGAGCTGTTTGCTGGCCTCGATCATCACAACACCGGAAAAGCGCGGGAAAAGGCGGCCGCCGATACGTTCCCATGCCGGGGCCGAGCGCAGCAGCGCGGCCGAGCGGCTCGGCGGTACATAGAGCGCGCGTTCGCTGCGCGCCGGCGTGAACATGTTGTCGCGCAGGGTAAGCGACAGTTGGGTGCGACTGTAGGGCCGTCCCCAGCCGAAAGGCGTGCGGTCGGCGCGGGCCCAGATCCCGGTGCGGTTGGGCGCCACCACCAGCAGACGACCATCGCCGCTCATCACGCGCCACACCTCGCGCAGCATGTCGCGCAGGAATTCGCTGTTTTCGAAGCTGTGGACCAGGAGCACGCGGTCGACCGAGAAATCCGGCAAAGGCAGTTCGGTTTCGTCGATCAAAGCTGCCATGCCCGGCCCTTCGGGTGGCCAGTGCACGACGCCCTGTGGCGCCGGCATGAAGGCCAAGACACGATCCGCCTCGCCACGAAACTGGCGCAGATAAGGCGTCGCGTAACCCAGCCCGAGCAGCCGCTGCCCGGTTACGTCACCCCACATTGAGCGGATCGCCCGGCGAATCATATGGCGCGCCACCTGGCCCAGGCGGGTGTCGTAAAACTCCCTTAAATCAACGACATCATTCCACATCGTAACGACATTCTAGCATGGCGGAAAAGAAATGTGCAGCCACTGCTGGGCCAAGCGATATCTCGCCTTTTTACCACATTCGGGTTTAAGATCGCATAACGCCGATGCCTTGCCCCGGTGCTTCTCTGACCATAGGAAAGACCAGTCGACATGAAACTACGCTACGCCCCGACCAGCCCTTTCGTGCGCAAGGTCATGGTCACCGCAATCGAATGTGGTCTCGATGCGAAAATCCGCAAGGTCCCAACGAATGTTTGGGACCCGCACAGCGACATCACCGATGACAATCCCTTGGGCAAGGTGCCGGCGCTGATCACGGACGATGGCCAGACGCTCTGCGATTCGCCGACGATCTGTGCCTATCTGGACGCCCAGCACGACGGCCCGAAACTGGTGCCGGCCGGGGGCGCGGCGCGCTGGCGCGTGCTCAATCTGGCCGCCTTGGCACAGGGCATCATGGATGCGGCCGTGCTGCGTCTCACCGAAATTCGCGCGCGTCCTTCCGAACTGCGTTGGGACGGCTGGATCGAGCGTCAGAAAGGCAAGATCACGCGGGCCCTCGACGTACTCGAACGGGAAGCCTCGGAGGGCGGCCTCGAGGAGCTCGACCTTGCCACAATCACGATCGGCTGCGCCTTGTCTTACCTCGACTTTCGCTTCGGCGACGAGGATTGGCGCCAAGGCCGCGCGGCACTGGCCGCCTGGCACGCCGCTTTCGCCACCCGCCCTTCGATGCAAGCGACGGTGCCACGCGAGCCCTGAGCCCAGACTGAATACAAAGTGCGTCGGCTTCTCGTTGAAGCCATCAAGAAAGACGACGTAGAACCGCCGCCACGACGGCGAGTGCTTCGTCAGGCGAACCGTCGCGCGATGATTTTGACTGAGTAATCGTAGCTCGATGCAACGGGTTCATCCGCGACGGCGCGGCAGTCCGGAACCTCGCTGTCAGGGAGCACGCCGTCGCAATCGAAATGACCAGTTCCAGCGCGCTCATGTCTTGCGTTTCCGCCGCCCGCCCAAGATGTCCTTCGACGCCAATACGGCGCCGCAGACGATCAGCAGACAGGCCGCGCCGACAACCCAGGTCGCCTCGGCTCGGCCGAAGCCGATAAGCACCAGGGTCGACAGCAACGGCGCCGCGTAAGAGAAAGCACCAAGCAGTTGAATGCGCCCATGCTTGACGCCGTAGTCCCAAACAAAAAAGGCGCCTCCGACCGGGCCCAGGCCCAAGCCGATAACGGCCAGGCTCTGCCACAGGCCGGGGGCTACGGTTTCTTCGAGGCCGAAATGGCAGAGCCAGCCGAGCAAAGCGACCAAGCCACACTGGCCGCCGACGATCTCGCTCGGCACGGCGCCAAAGCGGCGGTTGGTCACCGAGTAGCAGGACCAGGTCAGGGCACAGCCCAAGGCCGCCAGGTAACCCATGGCGAACTCCGCGCGCAGCGCGATGCGCCCGCCGTCGCTGACCAGCAGCACCGCGCCGCCAAGACCCAGCAAGGCGCCGGCGAGGTGAAACCAGCGCAGGCGCACACCAGGCAGCAGCGCCGAAAAGACGACAATCAACAAGGGCCAAAGATAGGCTATCAGGCTGGCCTCGACAGCCGGCGCACGCTTCAGGGCGATGAAATAAAGCAGGTGATAGCCGAACAAGCCAGCGACCCCCAGGGCCCAGACACTCAAGGGCTGATTCAGCCTGGCCCAAGCCGCGCGCCCACGCAGCGAAAGAACCGACGCACTGACCAAAAATGCCAGCGAAAAGGTCATCGCCAAAATCTGAAAGGGCGGAATGCCGGCGGCGCCGGTCGTAAGCAGCGCCAAGAGCGACCACAGCAAGATGGCCACGCTTCCAATCAGCGTGGCACGCAGCTCGCGACTCTTGGCCGTGGTCGGGGGGTGCGGTGGCATCACCGTCTCTCTTAGACGAAATGCCGGATTGGAGAAAGTACCGGGCGGGAAACACGCCACTGACGACGTTGGCTATTGCGCGGTCTCGCTTCGCCGCGCCACCGCCATGGCCACAAGACGTTCGGTTTCGGACCACAATCGGAAAGGCCCAAGCGCCGTCGGGTCGGCCCAGGCGATCTCCAGCGCGTCACCGCCGGCGCGCGCCTCGCCGTCACGCCACTCGGCGAGAAAATCGATCAGGGTGTAGTGATACTGTACCGCGCCATCGTCATCGTGGGTCAGCGAGTCGACAACGTCGAGCAAGGCCACGATATCGACCCACAGCCCGCATTCCTCCTCGACTTCGCGGCACGCCGCCTCGCGCACCGTTTCGCCTAGGCGTTGGCGCCCGCCCGGCAGCGCCCAGCCGCCGGCACGCGGCGGCTTGCCGCGCCGGATCAGGATCACACGGTCTTGCTTGAAGACGACGACGCCGACGCCGATCAAGGGCCGATTGGGATAGTCGCTGGCGTTCATGGACGGGAGTCCACGCACACGGTCTCGGCCGCACGCCACGACCAGCCCCAAGAGTAAGCGCCCGGTCGAACCCGGCTCAAGCCATGTACTGGCCGCCGTTGGCGGAGAGCGTTGATCCGGTAATGAAACCGGCGTCTTCGCTGGCCAGGAAGGTGACGCAGCGAGCGATCTCTTCCGGCTCACCAAGGCGACCCACGGGAATGAGCGGCAGGATCTTGGCATTGAGGACGTCCTCTGGAACCGCCCGCACCATCTCGGTTCCGATGTATCCCGGCGAGACGACGTTTGCGGTGATGCCCTTCGCCGCGTTCTCCTGCGCGACGGCCTTGGTGAAGCCAATCGCGCCGGACTTGGCGGCGGCATAGTTGGACTGCCCGAATTGACCCTTTTGGCCGTTGACCGAAGAGATCGAGATGATGCGCCCAAACCCGCGTTCGCGCATGCCCTCGATCACCAGTCGGGTCATGTTGAATAAAGAATTGAGGTTGGTCGATATGACCGCGGCCCAATTCTCCACCGACATGCGATGCAACGTGCCGTCACGCGTAATGCCGGCATTGTTGACCAGAACATCGATCGGTCCGAGGTCGGCCTCGATCTGCGCGACGCCCGCCTGACAGGCCTCAAAATCGCCAACATCCCATTTGTAGACGGCGATACCGGTTTCTCCCTTGAACTTGTTCGCCGCCTCGTCGTTACCGCCATAACTGGCCGCAACGTTATAACCCGCGTCCTTCAACGCCACCGAGATCGCAGCTCCGATCCCCCGAGTTCCTCCGGTTACCACTGCTATTCGCGCCATAAGCTTACTCCCCACAACCTGGATTTCCATCTCGCAACGGCCTGCGAACATCTAACCAGACCACTATAGGCCACCACGAGCCATTGTCGGTATGACAATTCTACCCTGCTCAATCGCCGCGGCGCAGAGATGCCCCACCCGCCTCGCGTCCGACCGGCGGATGCACGCGAAGATCATAGTGGGGATCACCGCGCTACGGCTTGAGCCAAATCAAAATCCTCCGTCGCCGATTCCTCCGCCTCATAGCCCTTGACCAGCAGTAAACCTGTCGCCGCGTTGGCGACAACGGCCACGCGGGTGTAGCTGTTGAGGATTGGGCTTTCGACCCAGCAAAAGCCCGACGTCGCCGCCTGACAATGCGATTGCATCAGCGCTCGCCGCCGCGGGTTGTCCGCACCGCGCGGGCGCCCCTTTCGGCGCGGGTTCAGCCAGGCGTTCGCGACCACCGCGCAGTCATCGTGGACGTCGGCTTCTCCCGCCAGGCGTTCGATCACCACCGCTTCGCCGGGCCGCGTTCCGGCGAGAGTGAAAAGCACCGGCAAAGCCAGCGGCGCGTCGCGCAGCATCGTCAGGGCTTCGTCGAAATTGGCGCAGGTCTCCATCACCCGGCGCAGCAGGTGTGCCGGCGGCAGATCGGCGCCGCGCAGCGTGTGGATCCGACTGACGGCCCAACCGAACGGCCAGGGCAGCGCCAACCCGGCGCATTGAACCTGCGGGATAGGCGCCTGATTGATCGCGGCGCAAAAACGCCCCGGCGCCATGGCCGTCGCCACACCGAAAAAGCCGGGCCAGGTGATGTCGTAATAGTCGCCCACGACGGTTTCGTGACGCGCGACCACGACGTCGCGACCGAGATCGTCGAATGCCCAGTCCAAAGTCCGGCGCAGGCACACACCCTCGTCTTCGTCGACCGCCCCGGTCGTGCAGCCCCACTCGAGGCAGAGGTTCATGAACCACAGGCCACCGGGTAGCCCAATCGCCGCCGCGCGTTCCATTTCGTCGAGATAGGGGGTCACACCCTTTCGCGCCCAACGCCGTGTTGCCGCATCCAGGGTATCGATGACCCAACCACCATACCTGTCGCGCGCGGTGCGGATGAGGCGTTCGGCCCGCGCCCGCTGCGCCTCGAGCAATTGCACGCGGCCGGCATCACCGAGATCGATCAAGGGAATTTGCGGGCGTGTTTTCATCGCCGCCGAGATAATCCCATACCTCGTCGCCGCGCCCTACCCGGGCGACCGCGTACCACGACTATTGGCCGCCCGTTCCGGAAGTATGGCTCATAATTTGAGCCGAACTTCCAGGTTTGAAACACACCAGATTCCAACACTTAATGTCCGTGCGATCGTGGAACTCATCGACATGAATTCCACAATCATGACACACGGAACCGGATGCGGGTTCGACTCAACCTGCCGAGCTTAACGCTCGACGCACATTGCGATGCCCATGCCGCCACCAATGCACAGCGTGGCAAGGCCCTTCTTGGCATCGCGTTTGGCCATCTCATGCAGAAGCGTTACCAAGACACGGGCGCCGGACGCACCAACAGGGTGTCCAAGGGCAATGGCACCGCCATTGACGTTGACCTTTTCGGTGTCCCAGCCCATGTCTTTGTTGACGGCCAGGGCCTGCGCCGCGAAGGCTTCGTTGGCCTCAATCAGGTCGAGGTCGTCGACCGTCCAACCGGCCTTCTCGAGTGCCAAGCGGCTGGCGGGGATCGGACCGGTTCCCATGATCGCCGGATCGACGCCGCAGGTCGCCCAGGAAACGATTCGCGCCAAGGGCGTGATGCCGCGCTGTTCTGCTTCCGCGGCGCTCATCAGCACCGCCGCCGCCGCGCCATCGTTGATACCGCTGGCATTGCCCGCCGTCACGGTACCTTCCTTGTCGAACGCCGCGCGCAATTTGCCCAGACTCTCGGCGGTGGTGCCCGGCTTGGGATGCTCATCGGTATCGATCACGATCTCTCCCTTTCGGGTCTTGATGGTGACCGGCACGATTTCGTCCTTGAACTTGCCGTCGTTCTGCGCCGCTTCCGCCTTTTGCTGCGACCAGGCGGCGAAAGCGTCCTGCTCGTCACGGGTCAACTGCCACTTGCGCGCCACGTTTTCCGCCGTATTGCCCATGTGATAGCCATTGAAGGCGTCCCACAGTCCGTCTTTGATCATGGAATCGACGAAGGTGACATCACCCATTTTGGCGCCGTTGCGCAGGTGCGCGACGTGCGGCGCCTGACTCATGCTCTCCTGCCCACCGGCCACGACGATGTCGCTGTCGCCAGCGGCGATGGCCTGCGCCGCCAAGGCCAGGGTACGCAAACCAGATCCGCAGAGCTGGTTGATTTGGTAGGCGGTCTTTTCGACCGGGATATCGGCGCCAATGGCGGCCTGCCGCGCCGGGTTCTGGCCGGCGCCAGCGGTCAGGATTTGACCCAGGATGACCTCGTCGACGTCCGCTGGCGCGATACCGGCGCGCTTGATCACCTCGCGAATGGCAACACTGCCGAGGTATGAAGCCGGAACGCTGGAAAGTCCTCCTGAGAATGCACCCACGGGCGTGCGGGCGGCACTGGCAATTACAACTTCGGTCATGATTGATATTCTCCCTCTCTCGAACGACCCCTGATCAGGCCCCTGGTGCCCTGAAACCCATATTCAAACTCTTGAGAGTTGGGTTCGAAAGGGCGCTAAACATTTGCATCTAGTGCGACTTCATTCGCGAAATACGAAACGCGTTGCGAGTTACATCGCGGAACCGCCGCACTGCTGCGGCAAAATCCTCAAGCGCATAAACTCGGCCCTTTGGAAGCATCACGCTGCACTGCAACATCATGCCCCGGATATACGCACCTGCCGCGTTGAAACGCAAGCCTACTGTGGCAAAACCGGCCCTCTTGCGGTGCACGCCAATATGCGTCCGCGCGACCACCAACGACGGTCTTTGGAATATTTCATTTTTTTGCCGCATGCGCCTTGAGCCAAGTCAAAAAGGGCTGCCAAACCATCCCAGGCGCCCGCGCGCTCGCGACCATACCGATGTGCCCGATCGGTGGCGTCAAGATCTCGCATTCCGGCAACGCCTCGGCCAACGCCCGCGCCGAACCCGGCGGCACGATGCGGTCGTGAGCCGGAATGACGCACAGCGACGGACCGGACCAGGCGCCGGGAAGCACGGGCTCTCCGGCGACCCTCCACAAACCCTGTTTGGTGACGTTTTCGCCGTACCAACCTGCCAGACATTCACGCGCCACCGGCGCCGCCAGACTGACACCGTCGTTCAGCCAGTCTTCCAGCGCGACAAAGGCCTCGGCCTTCGGATCGCTGGGATCGAGGCGCGAGAATGCGAGAAACTTGCGGGCGACGAGCAGCGGGTCGAGCAAAGAAAAGAACGCCTGGATAAGATCGACCGGCAGCACGCCGAAGGCCTTGAGCACAGGCGCCAGCGACACCAGGCTTGTCGCTAGCAGGCGGCCCTGTTCGGGCGATTCGGCATGGAAATCCCAGGGTGTCGCCAGCAGCGCCAAACCGCAAACATCTTGCGGTCGGCGCAAAGCCAGCGCCAAGGCCAGCAGTCCACCCATGCAATAGCCAACGACAAGCGGTTTGCCGCCGGTCTGGCGCCGCGCCGCGCTCAAGGCCGCGTCAAGCCGGCCAGCGATGTAGTGGGTCAACGAAAAGCCGCGTTCGACCGCAGCCGGCTCCCCCCAATCGACCAGCAGCGGGCGAAAACCCTGCGCCGCCAGCCAACGCAGCAAGGACCTCTGGTGGGCGAGGTCGAGGATGTAGGCGCGGTTGATGAGCGACGGCACGACCAGAAGCGGTGGCCCGTCGCCCCTGTCGGAAAAAACGCCGTAATCGAGAAGCCGCGTCGAACCGTCCTGCCAGATGCACGGTGGCGGTGTCATCTGACGACGATAGGAATGCGACCGATAGGTTTCGATAGCCGCCAGAAACGTGCTCAAGCGTCCCTGGATTTCCTGGTCGAGGGCGCGTTCGAAGTCTTCGGGCCGGCTATTCCCGAGTTCCGCGGCGAGGTCGGCCGCCCGTGCGCGAAGCTCCGGATTCCAATTCAGCGAGCCGTTCCTCAAGAGCGGCAAGACGGCGCGCGAGCCCGTCCAGGTCATGATTGCCGTCATCAGATGCAGCGGCAGGGGTCGCGGTCCCTGACGCGCCTGCCGCGACTTCTGCGGGGGCCCGGGCTTGTCCATCATCACGTCCCGTTTCTGCCTCCGAGCTTGCTTGCGCCGCCGAGCTTGTTTTTGCCGTCGCCAAGCCGGACAGGTTCGCCAGCAGGGCCGGCCCGAGACTGTTGCCCCAGGCCGCCATCCAATCCTCGGCCTTGGGCCAGGGTGCCGGCGCGGCGCCGGCAGGCCCGGTTCCCTGGACCAGGCCCATCAGTGCCCTGGCAAGTTCTGGATTGGATATTAGCCCGGTCACCTGGTCCTGCCACAGATCCAGATAGCGCCGCGCAACCTGCTCGCTTTCGGTCTCTTGCTGCATTTGCTTGAGAGTATAGCCGGCGGCTTGGGCGAAGACCATAAGCCTCGACGCCGGCTCGATCGCGGTGGCCAAGTCCGACGCAGTGCAAGGTCGCGCCGCGCTGAAAGTCGGAAACGTTCCAAGACAAGGCGTTGACAGGGCTTACCGCAACGCAGCAATATCTATGGGGCAGTGCAATAGAACTGTCCCGTGCCGCCAACCGCCGACAGCTGCCGCAGGGCACAAGTCGGCGCAAAGGCGACAGCAACCGGATCGCGACCAGCACTGGATCATGTAGTGAAAGCAAAAACTCAGAAATCCGGCGGTGGCGGCGACGGCCCGATCACCATCAAGAAATACGCCAACCGCCGCCTCTACAACACCGCCACCAGCAGCTACGTGACACTCGACCACCTCTGCCAGATGGTGCAGAACGATGTCGATTTCGTCGTCTACGACGCTAAGACGGGTGAGGACATTACCCGCCCGGTCTTGACCCAGATCATCGTCGAAGAGGAAGCCAAGGGTCAGAACCTGCTGCCCATCAATTTCCTGCGCCAGCTCATCTCCTTTTATGGCGACTCGATGCAATGGATGGTTCCTGGCTATCTCGAACAGATGATGGGGGTCTTTACGAACAACCAGGACAACATCCGCGAATCGATGCAAAAGACCTTTGGCGGCATGTTCCCCTTCGGCGGTCTGGAGGAGATGAGCAAGCAGAACCTGGCGATGTTCGATAACGCCCTGCGTATGTTCTCGCCCCTCAATGCGGGCGACAACGCAGAAAAAGCTCCCGCACCCACCGGCGACGCGGAAACGTTGGAACAGCTCAAGTCACAGGTCGAAACCCTGCGCAAGCAGTTGGACGCGCTTAGCGAAAGTAGCGGTAAACGCTAGAGACAAGCCGCCTGCGTTGAGTTGGACTCGCCTTCGGCGATCCAAAGAACGCAGAAATCCGCTCTCACCTTTCAATTGAGTCGAGAAAATCTGTCCGAATAGGCTGAACCGAATTGGTTCGACCTTTTCGCACGTTGCCCATTACGGGACGATCAGGCGCAAAGGCCGTTTCCCAAGGGTCTGGAAAACCCTTACTGGACTCGTCAGATATCGGCGATGCTGGCTGTGTGGTCGAAGCAACGGCGCGGCACTCAGAAGCTGGCCATACCCGCGGTTGGGAACATGCGCATTGCCTGCGGGTCGTCGGCTTTGCGGGCCGCACTCTTGGGGTTGCCCTTGCGCCATTCGGCATCGACCTCGGGTTTACCGAAATAGTATCCCTGCAGGAAGTCGACACCTTCGGAAGCCAGAAAGTCGGCGTCATCCGCGGTCTCGACGCATTCGGCGACGGTTTCCACCCCAAGGGTATTCGCCAGCGACAAAAGGTTGCGGACAAACATCTGATTTTCCTCGCACTGCTTGATATCGCGCACGAACGAACCATCGATCTTGACGATATCGACCGTCAGTGCCTTCAAGTGACGGAAGGTCGTATAGCCGGCGCCAAAATCGTCAAGGGCGACACGGCATCCCAACTCGCGCAGTGAAGCGACGAAACGCGCCGACTCCTCGATATCCTGCAGTGCCGCGGTTTCGGTGATTTCGACGATGAGTCTGCGGGCCAGGTCGCGACGCCCCTTGAGGCGCGAAATGAGAATGCGCAACCAGGAGCGTTCCGTCGCCGTCAAGCCGGAGATGTTGATCGCCAGGGTGATGTCGGGATGGGCTTCAAGATCCTCGAGCGACAGCGCCAGGGTGTGACGGTCGATGTTGCGCATTAAACCGAGCTGTTCGACCACGGGGATGAAAGACGCGGCGGGAACCAGCGTGCCGTCCTTGCCGATCATTCGGATAAGGCACTCGTGATAGCTCGTACCGCGTGTGCGCGCGTCGACGACCGGCTGATAGGCCAGACACAGGCGGTCGTCCTTCATCGCCTCTTTGACATCTTCGCCGATGTCCATGGCCTCGCGGTACGACTGGCGCTGGGCGTCGTCCATCTCGAAAAGGTGCGCGCAATCGCGGCCGCTGGACTTGGCCCTCAGCAGAGCGCTTTCCGCCTTGGCCATCACATCGAAGCTGGTTTTGGACTGTGCCGGGAAGACAACGACTCCGATTGAAGCCGTGACGGTTACCTTCGCGTCGCCGATTTGCACCGGGGTGCCACGCATCGCCTGCAATATTCGTTCGGCAGCGCCCCGGGCGTCGTCTTCAGTGGAGCGTCCTAGGACGACACCGAAGCGATCTCCGCCGGGACGTCCAATAACATCCGTGGCTCTGAGACAACGGTCGAGGCGCTGGGCAAATTCGATGAGGATGGCATCGCCGACTTCGAAGCCATAGGCCGTGTTGATCATGCCGAGTTGATCGATTCCGATTGCCAGGAAGGCCCCGGGCTGCTCGAAGCGCAACGCGCTGGCCAAGGCGTGATCGAGGGCTTCGCGCAGACGCAGCTTGTTGAAATGACCCGTGAGGTCATCGAAGTTGGCGAGGTACTCGAGGTGCGCTTCATGCTGCTTGCGCGAGGTGACCAGGCGCAGGATTCCGCGCAGGCGCGTCGGTGCCCCGCCCGACGACATTTCGACCGCACCGCGGTCGTGCACCCATTGAAACTGTCCGGCCTCGGCGCGGACCCGAAACTCGCAATCGTAGACTTCGGTGCCGGCAAAGTGATCGGACAAAGCCCGCATGCGGTCGGGGAGATCTTCAGGATTGACACGACCGTGAAACATCTCGCCGCTGGATGGCAGGGCGTTATCGTCCAGCCCGAAGAGGCCGCCCGTGCGGCCCGACCAGCTCATGGTATCGGTTGCGAGGTCCCAGTCATAGACGATATCGCCCGAGGCGTGAACCGCCGCGCGCAGACACGCCAGTTCCGTCAGGCCGTCAGTCTTTTCGAAGGAACGTGTCACGTCCCTCATCTCCTACCTGAAGTCTCGGCCTTCTACCTGAAGACCACCTGATTTACGCTCGCGGCAATGACTTGCCACTGGCTAGACAGGATAGAAAAGGAGCTCTTAAAGAAGCATGAACTACCGACCAAGCAACTCAAATGTCTGTTAAGGTTTTGCGGCGATTTGCGCCTAATAAGTGCTTCTTGTTGTGGAGCATGACTAGTAAATCGTAAATAATTATGGTTAATTATACATAGATTTTGTAATAAAATATTGATGATTTTGATATAGGAACAATATATACTGCTCGAGAAGTGATTCGACGCTTTGCGAATCCGTTGCGAACCGAGGCACGCGATTGATGAGTTCTGTTGCAAGCATCAAGAATCTGCCAGTACCTGTCGCCCCACGGCGGCCGGGTGCCGTCGCGCGGCCGCAACAGGAGCAATTCGTCGCCCCGGTGAAACCGATCGCGGCGATTGCCAAGCCGCTGCGCCAAGACGTCAAGCCGCAGCTGATCGAATTGCAGGCCGACAAGGGCAAGGGCGGACGCAAGCCCTCGAGCCAGGCGGTCATCACGCAAGGCGGCGGCGAGGACTTCACACCACCAAATTCGGGTCACACCTCGATTCAGTTCGTGGTTCAGCTGCTGGGTCAGATGCCCGTCACTCCGCAAGCGGCGAACTACAGTCCCGGCGCGCAGGATTTGGCCGGTCATCGTCACGGATCGGCCCTGGGAAGCGAAATATACCGCCGTGCCGGCGGCGAACCGCGCGAGTTCTCAAGCGACGCCACCATTTTCCGGATCGCCGTATAGCATTCCAACGACGCGGATCCGACCGGCTTGTGGAGGTTCGGGTTTCGGCCTCGGCGAGAGCGGTTTTTGCCAGGGCAAGGCACGCGTGACGCCCCAGTCGAGCCCAATGCGGACGCGCTCCTACCTGCCGCGCGCGGCGCAGCCCTGGCGATAACAGGCCGCGCCCCGCCATCGCCGACCCTTGGGGGGCTGCGGCCAAATTTGACCGCAGCCGCGTCGCTCTCAACTGCGGGGCGATTTAACCAAGGGACGATCCGGGCTCGCGACTTCAATCTGAATTTCAACAGGCCCTTCAAGCCCTCGCAAAACATGCTATGCTTTGACCCGCCAGGCGACCGGCGGGAGTCTCGCCCTGGCGGCGCGCATGCGACGACGAGAGGACGGAGCCATGAAAATCTGTATCTACGGCGTCGGTGCAATCGGCGGTTTCATCGCGGCCCGGCTCGCGCAGAGCGGCGCCGAGGTAACCCTCATCGCCCGCGGCGCCCAGCTAGACACCATAGGTGCCAGGGGCCTGAAAGTAATCAGCAATGGTCGGGACCATGTCGTGAACCTCCCTTGCAGTGACGATCCAGCCAAGGTCGGACCTCAGGATGCGGTGCTGATTACCACCAAGGCCCAGTCGACGCCCGCGATCGCGGAAAGCCTGCAACACCTGCTCGGGCCGGAAACGGTCATCGCAGCGGTGCAAAACGGCATCCCTTGGTGGTACTTCCACGGTGACGGGGGCCGCCTCGAAGGCCACCGCCTGGCCAGTATCGACCCGGACGGGCGCTTGTGGCGGCTAATGCCGCCCGAACGCTGCCTGGGTTGTGTCGTCTACATCGCCAGCGAAGTGCGGGAGCCCGGAGTCATCCAGCACAACTTCAGCACCAAGCTTGTCGTCGGCGAACTCGACGGCTCGACAACGCCGCGCTTGAACATTCTGGCCGAGACCCTGCGTCACGGCGGTTTGGATGTCCTCATACATCCACAAATCCGCGAGGAAATCTGGATGAAGCTCTGGGGGAACCTTTCCTTCAATCCGATCAGCGTGTTGACCGGCGGCAATCTAAGGGAAATCGCCGTGGATCCCGACACCCGCGCGGTGGCGCGGGCCATGATGCTGGAGGCCCGGGCCGTGGCCCGGTCCCTGGGGATCACGTCCCTGATCGACGTCGACGCCCGACTCGACCGCGCCGCCGGCGTCGGCCCGCACAAGAGCTCGATGCTGCAGGACTTCGAGCGCGGCCGCGAGTTGGAAACCGACGCCCTTGTCGGCGTGGTCGCAGAGATGGGACGGCTGACAGGAGTCGAAACACCGATGATCGACGCCATACTCGGCCTGGTTCGGCAAAGATCGAATTTGGCGCGCGATAACAAGGCAAAACCTACGGAAAACAGCGAGAAAACGCATAC
>JAJFGM010000779.1 GCA_021776145.1 Kiloniellaceae bacterium
TGCAGGGCGTCGCTGCCGCTCCACACCTGGCCCTTGGCCAGGCCGCGCACCGTTGCCGCGTCGAGCCCGCGGCCGGCGCCGACCTTGGCGCGGAAATCCTCGTAGGTGCGGTCAAGCGACACCTGCAGACGGGTCCAGCCGGCGTCGTCGAATGTGCGGTGGGGACTCCAGACGTCGGCATTGGCGCCAGCCTTGACGCCGTCCCAGTTGACGCTGAGCTCGCGCCACAAGCCGGCCAGCGCGATCTTGCCGCCGACGACACCGATCGATCCGGTGACCGTGGTCGGTTGTGCGACGATCTTGGCGGCCGGGGCGGCGACGAAATAACCACCTGAGGCGGCGACGTTGCCGAAAGAGACGATCAGGGGCTTGCCGGCTTCGCGGGCGCGCTGCACTTCGCGCCAAATCGTGTCCGAGGCGACGTAGGAACCGCCCGGGCTGTCGATGCGGAACAAGATGGCCTCGATCTCCGGGTTGTCGATGGCGTCGGCGATGGCCTCGGCGACCGTATCGGCGCCCATGCTGACCCGGCCGAACACCGGGTCGTTCTCGCTGTCGCCGAGGACCACGGGGCCGAGTCCGTGGACCAGGGCAAAGGTTGCCTCGATGACACCGTCCTCGGTGCTGGCATCGTGGTATTCGGCGAGGCTTAGATACCCGATGTCGGCGCCGATACGGTCATGCACGGCGTCGCTGAACTGGTCCCAGTAGCCGAGGTGATCGATCAACTGCATGACCAGGGCCTGGGCGCCGAGATAGGGCCCCTGGTCGATCCCTTGGTGCACCGCGGCTTCCGCCAATCCACGCGATTCGGCGATCCCCGCGACCACCTGCTGCAGCCAGGCATCGACCAGGCGCTGCAGGTTCTGCCGTTGCGGGGCGGGCAGGGCGTTGTCGGTCAGGGTGTTCATCGCGCCCTTGTATTCCTCGCGCTGCGCCAACTGCGGTTCGACGCCGATCCGCTCCAGGGCATCTCCCAGGAAGGGGCTTTCGATGAGGAAGCCGGTCAGGTCGAGGTCGCCGGAGGGCTGCAGCCAGACCTCCTCGGCGGCGCTGGCCAGGTAGTAGTGCTTCGTGCCGTCGCCACCTTCGCCGAAACTTTCAGCGAAGGCCGCCGTGAACTTGCCGGAATGGCGAAACTCCGTGACGGCGGCGCGCAGTTCCTGCATGTTCGCCAGACCCGCGTTGCCGCGGCCGAGGCGAAGGATCAGGCCCTTGACGCGCGGGTCGGCGGCGGCGCGCTCAAGGCTCTCCAGGGCCTCGCGCAAGACTACAGCGTCTGGCCGCGAGGCGCGTGCCAAGGGGCTCTCGGGCAGGGACTCGACGATACCGCTCCCCAGTTCAAGGGTCAGCACGGTGTTCTGCGGGACCTCGACGCGTTTCACACGCAGCTCGCCGAATTCCTCCCACAGAAAGGCGACCGACAGCAAACCCACCGCAATAAGGAATCCGACCGTGGCAAAAAGCCCGACAAGACATTTCAAAAGGAAGAGAATTAGACGCATCGTTCGCCCGTGTCCGTTATAACCCAGGTCCAAAGACAATCCGTGATAGGCGGGATTCGCCCGACTGTCGAGCCATCAGGCACGTCCGAGACGATTGCGACCGAGATTGGGTGAAGGAAATCCATGTCCTGCTATGAGATAGGCATTCGCCCGTGCAAAGGAAGGGCGAAAGATGCGGCGTAAGGCGCGGCGCGGCGGGGCACGCCAGGTCGAGTTGACGATCGAGGGCCTTGGGGCGCTGGGTGACGGCCTCGCCAAGCTCGAGGGGCGGCCGGTCTTTCTGCCACAGACCTTGCCGGGAGAGCGGGTGCGCGCCCGCATCACCGGCGAGCGCGGCGGTGCGTATCGTGGCGAGATATTGGAACTGCTCGAGGCGAGCGCCGACCGGGTCGAGGCGCCCTGTCCGCATTTCGGCCCTTGCGGCGGATGCAAGCTGCAACACTTTGCCGCTGCGCCCTATGAAGACTGGAAAACCCAGCAGGTGCGTCAGGCGCTACAACGGCAAGGCTTTTCGCCGGAAGTGCTTCGGCCGCTGCACCGCGTCGCGGCGGGCAGCCGGCGGCGCGCGGTTTTTGCCGCGACCAAGGCCGGCGGCCGGCTGCTGCTCGGCTTCAATCAGCGCGCCAGCCATCGCCTGGTCGATCTCGATAGCTGCCTGCTCTTGACCCCGGCCCTTCAGGCCCTGCTGGCGCCGCTGCGCCAGGCGCTTTCCGGGCTCTTGGCCGAGGGCGAACTCGGCGATGTCGCCGCCAACGAGACCGCCGAGGGCATCGACCTGTGCCTGGTTTCGCCGCGGTCGCCCGATCTGGCGGCGCGCGAAGCCCTTGCCACCTTCGCCGAGGCCAACGATCTGGCGCGGATCTCCTGGTCGCCGCCGCGCGGCGAGGCCGAGCCCATCGCGCAGCGGCGCCCGCCGCGGGTTTTCTTCGGTGGGGTCGCCGTCGAGCCGCCGCCCGGTGCCTTCCTGCAGCCGAGCCTGGAGGGCGAGGCTTTCCTGACCCAGCGGATTCTCGATTATCTGCCCGACGGCGCGGCGCGCGGCGCCGACCTCTATGCCGGTTGCGGCACCTTCACCCTGCCGCTGGCTCGGCACCTGCGGGTGCATGCCGTCGAGGGCGACGAAGCCGCCGTGGCGGCCTTGTGGGCGGCGGCGCGGCACGCCGACCTGTCGGGCCGGATCAGCGTCGAGGCCCGTGACCTGGCACGCCAGCCGGTCTTGCCAGAGGAACTGAACGGTGGCGACGTCGTGGTTTTCGATCCGCCGCGCGCCGGCGCCAGGGAGCAGGCCGAGGCACTGGCAGCCTCCAGCATCCCGACCGTCATCGCCATATCCTGCAATCCCCAGACCCTCGCGCGCGACGCCGCGATCCTCTGCCAGGGCGGGTACGATCTGATCGAGGTCACGCCGCTCGACCAGTTCCCCTGGACCGGGCACCTCGAATTGGTGGCGCTTTTGCGGCGTTAGGAGGCGAGTGACCTCGAATTCGCATAGGACTCGCACAAATGCAGGCAAAGTGAACCGCAGGATTTGCCGGCGTCACGAAAAACGACGGGCGGGAAATCGCCTACTCTGCCGCCAAGCCGGCCGTCGCTTGCCGTACGACTTGGCGGCTGCGGAACAGGACCATCTCGCGCCAATCGTCCGTGTCGGGGTAGAAGTGGTCGCGGATCTGGCGTTTGATTCGCTGGGTTTCGGGTGCGCTCCAATCGACGTTGGAGTTGGCGTGCAGCCAATGGTCCTCGCGTAGAACCAGGCGGCCGCGTTCCGGGGTGTAGGTGCCGTACTCGAGCGCGACGAAGGTCAATTTGTCGCCAAGTGTCGCTTCCCAGCCGAACTCGTTCAGACCGACCTTGGGCACCGAGGACGAGGTGCCGGCGGCTGGTTCGGTCAGCGACTGGCCGTACCAGCGCTTGGCGCGTGCCAGTGCCGGGGTGCCTTCGAGGTGGCTGCAGATCGGCTCGCCGTAGCCGAAGGGCCCGAGGCCGGTGTGATAGTCGATGACCGCGACCTGCGCGCGCGCGGCCAAGCTGTTGTCGGCGATGATCTGCTCCAGGATGCGCCGCGACCAGGTCGGGCCGAAGCCACCGAAAAACATGCTGTGTTCGTGCTTGTACTGGCCGCCGCCGCGCGCGATCTGAAAGGCCCGATCGCCATGCTTGGCGCGCCAGTCGGCGATCTTGTCCTCGGCCGCGTCGAAAAGCGGGCCGGTGAGGGCGCGGGGCACCAGGGCATCGGCGAGTTCGTCGTGGCCCGGATTCTCCGGCAAGGGTGCGTCGAAATCAACGAAGTTGCGGTTCAGGTCGACGTTCTCCTCGGTCACCCGGCGCAGCCAGGCGAAGCCATGAGGGTTGATCGCGTGGATCAGCAGCGCCGCGGTATCCGCCGGCAGATGCGCTTGGCAATCGCCGCCCAGCCAATCCTGAATTACGCCGGCGCCGGTGAAGCCCTCGACCCCGTGGGTCGCGGACTGCAGGACCAGTACCTTGCCGGCATCGGCGGGACCGAACCAGGCGGTGTCCGTGGCCAGGGCCTCGCCTTGCGGCCCGCGCAGCGGGTTCTCGTAGGCGCGTAGGGATCCACCGGCGGCGAGCGCGGCGGCGAGAAAGCGTGTCCGCGCGTCCGCGTAGTCGCGCGCGAAGCAGGCACCGAGGTCGAAGGGGTGGCTGAAGGGATGGCTCGACATAGGCAGGCCTCTGGAAAGGGCGGAGATTTGGAAACGCCGCAAAGTGTAGCCGATTCGCACCGCGATGCCGAGCCGGCGCGGCGCCGTTCAGTCGCACTTTGCCGGAGTCAATCCCCACACTGGGCGCGGTGGCGCAACAGGTGGTCGGCGAGGACCAACGCCATCATGGCTTCGCCGACGGGCACGGCGCGGATGCCGACGCAGGGGTCGTGGCGGCCCTTGGTGACGATCTCGGTGTCGTTGCCCTGGCGGTCGACGGTGCGACGAGGCGTCAGGATCGAGCTGGTCGGCTTGACGGCGAAGCGCACGACAACGTCCTGACCGGTCGATATGCCACCCAAAACACCGCCGGCCTTGTTGGAGAGAAAGGTCGTCTTGTCGCCCTCCATGCGGATTTCGTCGGCGTTTTCCTCGCCCGTGAGGGCAGCGGCCCCCATACCGGCG
>JAJFGM010000780.1 GCA_021776145.1 Kiloniellaceae bacterium
CGGCCCCCCTTCGAGGACCGAGGCAACGAAAGCCTCGCCGATGATCGGTAGGGACTCCAAGCCTTTATAAATCATCTTCTATCCTCGCCAGTGAGACTATGGCCGCGTGTCCTAATACTGAAATTCAAGTCAGTGAATTTCAGGATCGCAATGACACTAAGCATTTGAATCTAGTGTGATCAGGGTTCGATGTGGGTCTTTAGCACCTGTTGAACGGAGGTCCTTTGGCGCAGTGCCACTAGCACTTTCCCAAGTGCCGGTAAGCCACTTGGTGAAAATCTCGCCGACCTGGACAAATTCGGCACCTGCGGTGATGCCCAGTCCCAATTCCTGCGGGCTTATCGGCGAGAACGGACTTATGGCTAGTCTGCGGTGGCAGTTTGTTTACAGTGGAGCGGTTCCGCCAAGCGATATTTGGCGAGCATCGTTGCTAAGGAGAAACCTATTGCACAGAGCAGCTCAGGTTGTCCCATGATTCCTCTTATCGGCTATGTCGACCGTCTTTCGGCACGCCCCGGCGATAGCCTTGAGTTCAAGGTGAGTTCGACCTCCGCCGCCCCGTTCGAGGCGCAGCTCATCAAGATCGTCTGCGCCGACCCCAACCCGGACGGCCCCGGGATCGTGCATGAAGAAATCGCCGCATCCTTCAATGGCGCCTACGCGTCGCGACCGCAGGACTATGCGCTCGGTTCCTTCGTCCGCGTGTCTTTGACGCGAGACATGGCGCCGCTCGAAAGCTTCACCATCGTGGCGACCGTCTGGCCGACGACGCCGACGCAAGGCCGCCAGGGACTGGTCAGCTGTTTCGACGAGGAAACAAACAGTGGGGTCGCACTCTATCTCGATGACCAGGGATGCGTGAGCCTCGAGCTGGGCGGCGGCCAAGGTCAGAAGAACAGTCTCAGCAGTGGCATTCCCCTGCGGGGGCGGTGCTGGTATCGGGTTTGGGCATCGCTCGACGGTGCCAGCGGGGTGTTGCGCGTCGGCCAGATGCCGTTGGACGCCGCCGAACACTCCGTCGAATCCAAGTGCACACTGGCGGAGGCGCCGCGCTTCGAACGGCGTGGAGACATCTTGATTGCCGCCCTTGGCGGCAAAAAAGTCGGCGGCCACTTCAACGGCAAAGTGGAGGCGCCGGCGCTGTACGCGCGGGTCCTGGACGTGGACGAAATCGCCGACGCCCAATCCAAGGATGGCGTCGGTGGCTGTATAGCGCGCTGGGATTTTTCGCTGGGGATATCCGGCCTCACCGTGAAAGACGTCGGTCCCAACGCGTTGCATGGCGAAATCGTCAATCTGCCGGCGCGCGGCATGACCGGTTCGACCTGGCGGGGTCAGGAAATGTGCTGGCGGCATGCGCCGGAACACTACGGCGCCATTCATTTCCACGATGACGATTTCCACGACTGCGGTTGGGAGACCGACTTCTCCTTCACCGTTCCCGAGGGCTTCAAAAGCGGTGTCTACGCGGCGCGGCTGCGCTGCGGCGACCACGAGGACACGATTCCCTTTTTCGTCTGCGCCGCGAAGGGCAAACCGCAGTCCGATCTCTGCGTCATCATCCCCACCTTTACCTACGTGATCTATTCCAACAACGCCCGCTACGATTATTGCGCGGCGCTCGAACAGCGGATGCGGGACTGGAAAGCCTACCCCTTCAATCCCGCGCGCAACCCCGACTATGGCCTCAGCTCGTACAATTTTCACAGCGACGGCAGCGGCATCTGCCACGTATCGAGCCGGCGCCCGATGATGACGCTCAAATCCGGCTATCTGACACTTCTGATCGATGGTTGTGAATCCGGGCTGCGGCACTTCCAGGCCGACACGCATCTGCTGGCATGGCTCGATCATCAAGGGCTCGACTTCGACGTCGTGACCGATCAGGAACTGCATGACGACGGCGTGGCGGCGCTGCGGGACTACCGGGCGGTGCTGACGACAACGCACCCCGAATACCACACGGCCGGGTCGCTGGATGCGGTCGAGGGCTACATTCAGGGCGGCGGAAACTTCGGGTACCTCGGCGGCAACGGTTTCTACTGGCGCGTGGCCTTGCATGACACGGCGCCGGGTGCCATCGAGATCCGCCGCGGCGAGGGCGGTATCAGGGCCTGGGCCGCCGAGCCCGGCGAATACTACAATGCCTTCGACGGTGAATACGGCGGCTTGTGGCGGCGCAACGGCCGGCCGCCGCAGAAGATTGCCGGCACCGGATTTTCCGCCCAGGGCACCTTCGTCGGATCTTACTATCGGCGCACGGCAGAATCCCATGCGGCCAGCGTCAGTTGGATATTCGACGGCATCGGGGACGAGGTGCTGGGGGACTTCGGCCTCTCGGGCGGCGGCGCGGCCGGCTATGAGTTGGATCGGGTCGATCCGGCATTGGGTTCGCCGGACAACATCGTGGTCATTGCCCGCTCGGAGAACTACATCGACACCTATGTCGTGGTGCCGGAAGAACTGCTGAGCCACGTCAGCACAGTTACCGGTGAAGCGCCCAAGGATCTGATTCGGGCCGATATGGTCTACTACGAGACAGCGAAGGGTGGGGCCGTCTTTTCGTCCAGTTCCATCACCTTCTGCGGCAGTCTCCCGCACAACGATTTCGACAACAATATATCGAAACTTCTGCTCAATGTCGTAACGCGGTTTCTTGCGTAAGCGGGCAACCTGAAAGATCGAGGGGGTGGCGACTGAGATGGCGACAGAGATCGATCTGTTGGTGGTCGGCGACTACCTCTATCCCATGAGCGAAGGCCTTCCCGTCGTGCGCGACGGCGAGGTGGCGGTGCGCGACGGTCGGGTGCTCTATGCAGGTCCGCGCCGGGAGCTCGGCCATTGGCAAGCGGCGCGGGTGCTCGGCGGGCCGGGGCGGGCGATCATCCCCGGCTTCGTCAACAGCCACTGCCACGCGGCCTCGCTGATCTTTCGTTCGCTGACCGACGAAGGTTCGGTCGGCAAGGCCCTCTACGGTCTCGCCTTTCGCCTTGAGGGTTTCGTATCGGACGAGGAGTGGGCCGAACTGGCGATGCTGGCCTGCGCCGATATGCTCTGCGCCGGAATTACCACGATCAACGACATCTGGCATCACCCCGCGGGTCTTGCCGAAGCGGTCGCGCGGTCCGGTCTGCGGGCAACGGTCGCCGAAAAGGTCTTCGACGTGCATTTGCAGGAGCTGCACCTCGGCGACTACACCCGCTACCGGGACCAGGGCGAACAGCGCCTGCGTGCCGCCGTGGATTTCGCCGAGGCCTGGCACGGCAAGGCCGACGGGCGCATCACAGCGCGCATCTCGACCCACGCCAGCGATACCTGCGAGGCGGAGTTGCACAAAGCGGCGCGCGCCGAAGCCGATCGGCTGGGACTGGGCATGCACATTCACGCCGCCCAGGCCCCGACGGAAGTGGCGCAGGTGCGCGCCGAACAGGGCTGCGGGCCGCTGGTCTACCTGCGCGACATCGGCTATCTGCGCGACGACGTCGTGCTGGCCCACCTGACCTTTGCCGATGCCGATGATCTGGCGGCCGTGGCCGAGACCGGTGCCGGCTATGCGCACTGTCCGACCATCTACCCGCGGCGCGGCGTCTACCCGCCGCTTTGGGACATCAAGGCGCGTGGTATCCGTACCGGCTTTGCCACCGACTGGATGATGAACGATCCCTTCGAAGGCATGCGCAACGCCATGCACGCCTGCCGCACGCTGCGCGGCGACGCGACCGAACTGCCGGCCGCCGAGGCCTTGTGGCACCACACGCTGGGCGCCGCCGGGGCGCTCGGTTTGGCTGACGACATCGGCTCCCTCGAGCCGGGCAAGAAGGCCGACCTCGTCGTGCTCGACCTCGACAAGCCGCACCTGCAGCCCTTCTACGGCGGCTACCCGGCCCTGGTCTTCTATGCCAAGGCGAGCGATGTCGAAAGCGTCGTCGTCGACGGCAGGCAAGTCGTCGAACAGGGCCGCCCGACACTGTTCGACAGTGCGGCGGCGCTGGGCAGAGTCAAATCACGGGTGCCGCGTTGGACCGATCTGATCGGCTCGCTGGACGCAGCGGCGGACCCGCAGCAAGGCGACTGCGGACCTTGCCACTAGACCGGCGCTAGTCGCGCGGCGCGTCCGCTGTCCACGCCCGCACCAGGGCTTCGGCCTGCTCGATCTGAGAAGAGGTCATGCGCGCGGCCACGGCCTCGCGATTGTTGCGGCCGCTCTCGTTGCCGCCTTTCGCGGCGAGGCTGAACCACTTGTGGGCTTCGACGTAGTCCCGAGGTACGCCTTGGCCAATCTCGTAGAGGAGGCCGAGATTGTGCTGCGCCGCGGAGTTGCCCTGGTCGGCGGCAAACCGCAGCCACTTCGCGGCCGCTCCGTAGTCTCGTGTTACGCCGAGACCGCTATGGTAGAGCACGCCGAGGTTATATTGCGCGGCGGCATAGCCCTGTCGCGCGGCGGCGTCATAGAGCCTTGCGGCTTCGGCGTAGTCCTGACCGACACCCCGGCCTTTCTCGTGCAGCCAACCCAGGTTGAATTGGGCCGTGGCCAGGTTCTGCGCGGCGGCCTTGCGATACCAGATCGCGGCTTCGGCATAATCCCGCGCCAGCCCCTGGCCGTTGTGGTACAGCCAGCCGAGATTGAATTGGGCCTGCGCCAGGCCCTGGGCCGCGGCCTTGCGGTACCAGTTCGCCTCCTCGGTGCGGTCCTGGGGGACGCCGCGGCCGTTGCGGTAGTGCGCGGCAAGATTGTTCTGAGCGGCGGCGTAGCCCTGATCCGCGGCCTTGCGGTACCACGCCGCCGCTTTGGCGTCGTCTTGCGGCACGCCCAGGCCCTTGCGGTAGAGGACACCGAGATTGAACTGGGCGTCGGCATTGCCCTGCATCGCCGCCTTGCGATACCAACGCGCGGCTTCGGCATAGTCGGGTGCCACGCCCTGGCCGGTGCCGTGGATCCAGCCGAGAAAGGACTGGGCGGCGGCGTCGCCTTGCAGGGCCGCCTTGCCGAACCAGTCGACCGCTTTGCCGGAGTCCCGCGCAACGCCGCGCCCCTTTATGTATAGCAGGCCGAGGTAGAACTGTGCCGATGCGTCACCCTGCTGTGCCGGGGTAAGCCATTGCCGGTAGGCGTCGTCGTACTGGCCTCGGCTGTAGGCATCGAATCCCTTGGCGGTGCCCGCAAAAGCCGCCGACGGCGTACAAAGCAGCGCAAGCGCGAAAGCGATGGCGATCTTTTGGCCCAAGCAATCCTCCCCTGCGCTAGGGCCTGTTGAGATTCAGGTTGCGGTCTCGGCGGGAGCGGATTTCCGCCAGGGCAAGGAGCGCGTGGCGCCCCAGTCGAGCCCAATGGGGGGTGGGCCCCCCACAAGCTACGCGCGACGCGGCCCTGGCAAAAATACGCCCCGCCCCCCCATCGACGCCACTTGGGGGGTTCGGCCCAATTGGCCCGCAGCCGCGTCGCTCCCAAATGCGACGCCTCGGGTCGAATATGCTCAGCATGTCCTTCCTTCTCGTTCCTAACTGCGGGCCAATTTGGCCAAGGGACGATCCGGGCCCGAGGCCGTAACCTGAATCTCAACAAGCCCTAGTGGCTCAACACAGCGATTATGACAGTTTCATGGCGGCATTCGCAGCGGCAATTTTACGGTGACCTGCGAAACCGGCAAGCGTTACGGGAAGGCGCCGCAACGGCGTCGCTTCAGAGTTTCAGGCTGAAGCGGGTGATGCGCCGCCCACAGGCTGGACAGGCGCTATCGCTGTGGCCCAGGCGGCTCCCACAGTTGCGGCAAACCAATGTGGAGGCGCGGTCGCGCCGGTCGTCCTGCCGTCGATTTCGCGGTCTATCCAGGTTGACCAAGCGGCCGAGAACGCGGTCGATCAACCAGGATCTCAAGGATGACAAAGACATCACGCCAGGCCTTCCGGATTGCGCCGTCGCTCGCGCGCTAATGAAAGACACCGAATGTCACGACGCGTCAGTGCCCTTGGCTGTTATGTCTTGCGGAAACGACTGCACGTGGTCGATGTAGGCTTGGCTGAAGATCATGTCGGGCCGTTGATCGTAGCTGAAGACCGCCATGATCCGGCGCTGTTTGGTCGGCCCAACCGCCGACACCCGGTGCATCGACCGGCTACCGTTGAACAAAACAAAATCCCCGGCCGAGATCGCCGGGCGCTGGGCCAGGCCCGCGGGATCGGCGAAGAGCGCACTCACGCCGTCGTAATTCTCCGCCTCGTCACTGCGAATATAGGGTGCATATTCGAACACGCCGCCAGCATCGGGTTTTTGCAGCATCAAGGTGACGACCCCGTCGTTGGGGTCGAAGTGCCAGCCGTTGCGGTCACCCTCGCCGGCGACGTGAAGGGTAAGGGCGAGAAAGGGACAGGCGCTGGTGTAGAGCACTTCGTGACCCAGGGCCCGGCCCACGAAATCTGTCAAATCCGGCCACAAGAAGAGCTTGCGCAACAGACCGTCATTGCGGATGTGACAACTCAAGACCTGGCGATAGCTGCTATCGTGGGACAGCCGACGCGGGTGTCCCGGCGGCCAATCGCCTGTTTCGTCGAGTTCGTAGCTGCAGCGCGGGCCGCTTAGGTAATGGCCCAGCGGCGCCACGGATTCGGCTTCCTCGGCCATCCGAGCCAGAGCCGCTTGGCGAATGAACCCAGGCAGGACACAGATTGCCGTTCGCGCCAAACTTGCTCGGCATCCGGCGATCAGGGCGCGGCCTTCGGCACTATCCAACGCGCCGATCGGGTAACGATCGCAATCCACTAGGGCGCTGAAATCGAAAGGCATGGTGAACTCCACATGCGGGTCTTGCCGGCAAGATTGGCACACTCTACGGTCCGCGAACAGACGCACGCCCGGGCGCCTGTATCATGAGGAAAGCCGATGACCCAACTGACCCTGACCGCCGGTCCCTATGTCTTCGATGCACGTTTCGAGAACGAACTCGCCCCCAAGACCTGCGCCGCCTTCGAAAAAGCGCTGCCGTTCCTCAGCCAAGCCGTGCACGTGCGCTGGAGCGGCGAGGCGGTGTGGATGCCGCTGGGCGATATGGACTTCGGCGTCGGCTACGAAAACCACACCAGCTATCCGGCGCCCGGTCAGGTCATCCTCTATCCCGGCGGTATCAGTGAAACCGAAATCCTGCTGGCTTACGGCGGCGTGCACTTTGCCAGCAAAGTGGGACAGCTGGCCGGCAACCACTTCATCACCGTAACATCGGGACTGGAAAACCTGCTGCCGCTCGGCAAGCTGGCGCTTTGGGAAGGCGCCCAGGATATCCGCTTCGAACTGTGAACATAGTGCACCGCCGAGCGGTCGCGCGTCCAACTGACAGCCCAAGGTATTAACTCACTTTGTAACTGCAACATATTGTCCATAAAGGTTTTGCGGCAAATGAAGTCGCTACCGATGACCGTCGCCGCCTATAAAAAGACCCCCGTCTTCACCGCTGAAACGGTGCCGCAGTCGCTGCTGCGCGATCACCGAACCAAGGCCGGCGTCTGGGGGCTGATATATGTATCTAGCGGCCGCCTGCGCTATCGCATCGCGGCAACTGGCGAGGAGATCGAATTGACACCCTCGATGCCCGGTGTGATCGAACCGGACAGCGAGCATTCGGTCACGCCGCTGGGCGAGGTCGTCTTCTATGTCGAATTCTGGCGGTGAGTTCGTTTACCGGGGTTTTCCAATGCGTTCGCGTGCTTGGCTAAGATGGTGCCCGTGACGATGACAGCCAGCAGGCATTCCGACGACAGGTTGCTCGCTGCGGTGTTGTCCTTTGTCGACGAACACCCGCATGCGGATCTCAGGCGTTTTCAGGATGGCATCGCGAACTGGGGGCAGGCGTGGTCGGGCGTGACGCCCCGCCATCTGCCCGCCGCCGAAAGGCTGCCCGAAAGCCTGTCGCACACGGCACCCGACACTCATGCGCTGGCGGCGCTTTGGCATCGCGAGAGCGCCTGGCGGAAGTGGGAACAGAGCTACGCCAAGGCGGATGGCGTCGTCGGTGACGACCTGCTGGCTGACTATGGTTTTGCCGAATTGATCGGCAAGCTCGGCCCTTTCGTCAGTCAGCGCGTGCGCGCCGGGGTCGGTATCTGGGGCCCGAACCTGACCTATCCACAGCACCGCCACGGGGCCGAGGAAGCCTATGTGCCGCTCGCCGGCAGCGCAGAGTACCGATTTGGCGCCGAGGAGGGGGCCTCACGGGTCGAACGCGGTCCTGGCGACGTCGTCTATGTGCCCTCGCTTCTGACCCACGGTTTCCGCACCGGCGACACCGCTTTCGTGGTCCTCTATATCTGGCAAAATGGCGATCTGCGGGAAACTTCGACGTTCGCCTGAGCGTGTTAACTCACGGCCCCGCCTAACCGCCCCAACTCGCTACGGCGCCCGGCCAGATCCCGCGCAGGAATTCGACAACGCCCATCGGTGTCGGTAGCACGGCGACCCCGGCCGCTTCGAGTGCCGCCTTCTTCGAGGCATAGGTTCCCTTGTCGCCCATGACGATGGCGCCGGCATGGCCCATCTTCTTGCCGGCCGGGGCGGCGCCGCCGGCGATGAAGGCGGCAACCGGCTTTTGCATGCCGGCGGCGTACTCGGCGGCGTCCTCTTCCATGGTGCCGCCGATCTCGCCGACCATGACGACGGCCTCGGTGCCGGGGTGGCCATCGAGGGCTTCCAGCGCATCGCGCGTGGTCGTGCCGATGATGGGGTCGCCGCCGATGCCGACGAAAGCCGACTGGCCGAAGCCAGCGCTGACGATCATTTGGCAGACCAGTGTGCCGAGCGAGCCCGAGCGCGACAGCACGCCGACGCCGCCCTTGCGGAAGATGCGGCGGTTGAAGGCCGGCATGAAACCGGTGAAACACTCGTCGACCGTGACCGAACCGGCGGTGTTGGGGCCGGTGATCACCGCGCCTTGCGCGCGTGCCGCCGCCATGACGATCATGACGTCCTGCACCGGGATGTGTTCGGTGAGAATACAGAGATGCTTGGCGCCGGCCTCGATAGCATCCAGGGCGGCGTCCTTTACCCCTAGTGGCGGAATGAAGAGCACCGAGGCATCGAAGCCGCCACTCGCCATGGCCTCCCTGGCCGAGGCATGCACCGGCACGCCGAGATGTGTCTCGCCGGCCTTTTTCGGATTGACGCCGCCGACGACGTTGGTGCCGTATGCTTGCATGCGTTCGGTCCAGAAGCTGCCTTGCTTGCCGGTGATGCCCTGGACAATCACTCGGTGCTGGCGTCGGAGAACTCTCATTTTGCCGCGGCCTCCGCCGCCGCCTTGCAGGCCGCGTCCATGTCGGGCAGGGGATCGATACCGAGGCGCCGTTTCAACATGTCGATCGCTTCCTCGTCGCCTGTACCGGCGATGGAGAAGTAGACCGGCAGGTCGGGCTTGACCTCGTCCCAGGCGTCGAGCAAGCCACCCATCATGACGTCGCAGCGCGCGAAGGCACCGCAGAAGTTCACCACCAAGCTCTTCACTCCGGGCTTGTCGAGGACCATTTCCAGCGCGATCTTGCCCTTGGTATAGGCCTCGCCGCCGATCTCGCAAAAGTTCGCCGGCCGGCCGCCGTGGTGGCGTACCACGTCCATGGTCGTCATGGTGAGCCCGGCGCCGTTGGCCAGAACGGCGACTTCGCCGTCGAGTTCGATGTACTTGATCCCGGCGGCTTCGCCCCGGGCTTCGAGGCCGGTGAGCTTTTCAGGCGCGCCCTTGGCGGCCAGATCGGGCTGGCGTTTGATGGCGGAGTCATCCATGACGAACTTGCAGTCGAGCGCCAGCAGCCGCCCGTCGCGCATCAGCGCCAAGGGGTTGATTTCCAAAAGCTCGGCGTCCGCCGCGCGGTAGGCGTCATAAAGCCGGACCAGGATCCCGGCGATGGCATCGTCCTGGCCGCCGAGATCGAGACCGGCGAGCAGCGCGCCGGCCTGCGCCGCCGGCAATCCGGCGTCTATTTCGATCGGCGCCTGGCGCACCGCGTCGGCGTCCTCCGCGGCGGCCGCCTCGACGTCCATGCCGCCAAGGGCGGAAAAGAGTACCGCCGGTCCCTTGCTGACGGGATCGTTGAGCACCGCGGCGTAGAATTCGCGGGCAATTTCGCCGCGCTCTTCGACCAGCAGCCTTTCAACGCGATGGCCGGCGATTTCCATGCCGAGGATAGCTGCGGCGGCGGTCCGGGCCTGTACCGCGTCGTCAGCCGCCTTGATGCCGCCTGCCTTGCCGCGCTTGCCGGTCGGCACCTGGGCCTTGACGATGACTTGGCCGAGTTCGCGCTGGATGTCGGCGGCCTCTTCAGCCGTCGTCGCGACGCGGCCTTGCGGGATGGCGATGCCCGCCGCCGCCAAAATCGCTTTACCGGCCTGTTCCTCGAAGTTCATCCGCGCCCCTCGCTCATCTGCCGTATTTTGCCCAATAGGCGCCGAAAAGCTCTTCCTCGCTCGGCTTGTCCTCGGCGATGGTGGTGACCAGCCGCGTTACGTTGATGAAACAGCGCAGGTTCAAATTGTCGTCGAGGCTGTTGCCGGCCCAGGTCCCGCCGCCCATCGACAGGGTGAAGGGCAGGGCGTTGTCGAAACCGCCGCCGTTGCCGAAGGTGTGCGCCTGGTTGACCAGCACGCGCACCACATCGGTCGTGGCCGCGAGGGCGCGGGCATGGTCCATATCCCGGGTGTGGATGCCGCAGGAGTGTCCCTTGCCGGTAACCTCGAGGATGGCGTGCACCTTGGCGTTGGCCGCGGCGAAGTCGGCGGCGCGATAGACGGTGAGCACCAGCGACAGTTTCTCGTCGGCGAAGCCGTGCGCACCGCCGACGGCTTCTTCCTCGACCATGAAGAAGCTGCAGGCCTTGGCTTCGTCGGGCAGACCGAAGACCTTGGCGGTGACTTCGGCGTCCTTGGCGATGACATGTCGGTTGAGTTTTCCGTCGATCCACAGGGTCGATTCGATCGCCCCTTTTTGTGCGGCGTCGCAGCGCCAGCCGCCGGCCCGCCGCAGGGCTGCCATGGTAGCCTCGTACACATCGTCAAGGACGATCACAGAGTTTTCCGAGGAGCAGGAGGTCGCGTTGTCGAAGATCTTCGAGGCGGCAATCTTGCGCGCCGCGTCATCGAGGTCGGCGCTCGAATCGACGATCACCGGGACATTGCCGGCACCGACGCCGATTGCCACCGTGCCGGATTGCATGGCGCGCTTGACGTTGTTCTGCGAACCGGTGACGACCACCAGGTCGACCGCCTCCATCAGGGCCTGGGTCAAAGCCCTGTCGACGGGCGCCGGCAGGATCTGTACCAGATCGACGGGATGGCCGGCCTTGGCCAGCTCCGCCCGCATCAGCCTGACGGTCATTGCCGTGGTGGCGTAGCCGGCAGGCGATGGCGCGATGATCACCGCGTTACCGCCTTTCAGCGCCATCATCGCCTTGTTGACCGGCGTCGCCGCCGGATTGGTCGAGGGGCAGACGGCGCCGACGACGCCGACCGGTTTGCCGTAAAGGACCAGGCCGCGCTCGGGCTGCTCATCGATGACGCCGACGCTGCGGGCGCGCAAAAGATCGCGCAGCGTGCCAAAGGTCTTGCGGGTGTTCTTGACGATCTTCGATTCGACGTTGCCGAGCCCGGTATCGGCGACGGCCATTTTGGCCAGCAAGCATGCTTGTTCCGGCTTGTAGATGGACCAAGCCAATGCCGTCACCGCGTCGTCGACGCGGGCTTGGTCATGGTTTTCGTAACTCTGCATGGCCTGGCGCGCGCACGCCACCAACTCAGCCGCGATGTCGTGAGCCCGGCTCCGCGCCGCGCCTTCCGGCGTTGCGCTGTCGACGGGTGGTGCCGTGTCCGTGGTTCGCCGCATCTAAATGTCCTGTTTTAATAAGGTCGGTTTCTGGTCAATCGGTGGGTGCCGCTTTGCGGTTGTTGCGGATCTCGCGCACGATGTTCGAAGCGATCACCAGGAACGCGCATACCAGCAACAAGGCCGATATGGGCCGAAAGAGAAAGCCGCTGTATTCGTAGTCCATCAATTGCATGGATTTGGTGAAGGTGGATTCGCCGAGTTTGCCGAGGATAAGACCGAGGACGATGCCGGCGGCGGAATAGCCGGTTTTGCGCAGCAGGTAACCGACGATGCCAGCGAGGAACATCACCCATATGTCGACGGTGAGGTTGCGCAGCGCATAGGCGCCAACGGTTGCCAGCATCAAGATACCGGGTGCCAGCCAGCGGAAGGGAATTCTCAAAAGGTGCACCACCGTCTTGGTCTGGATCCAGCCAAGAAAAAGGATCGCGACGTTGGCATAGAACATCGCCGCGAAGGTGATCCACACCAACTCTTTTGAGGTGATGAAGACCAGCGGACCCGGCTCCATGCCATGGATCTGAAAGATGCCCATGATCATCGCGGTCAGCGCGCCGCCCGGCAGGCCAAGGGCGAGCAGCGGAATCATGGCGGCCCCTGTCGCCGCGTTGTTCGCGGTCTCGGACGCGATGACGCCGGCCAGTTTGCCCTTGCCGAACTCCTCCGGCGTCTTCGACCAGCGCACAGCTTGGCTGTAGCTGAGGAAGGCGGCGAGGGTCGCGCCGATGCCCGGCAGAATGCCGGCGAAAAAACCGATGGCGACAGAGCGCAACACGGTATAGCGCTCGATCCAGAATTCCATCCAGGTGGGGAAGGCCAGGCCGGCCTTGGGTCGTTCGCGGGTGCCGGTGGAGATCTTCTCGGCCTGGGTGAAGACCTCGGCGATGGCGAAGAAACCGAGGATCATCGGGATGAAATGTATGCCGGCCGCCAGGTAGTAGGAGGAATAGTCGAGGCCGAGGATACTGCCGCGGTCGAAACGCGGGATGCCGCCGGCCGGGTCCGTGCCGATGGTGGCGATGGCGAGGCCAAGGAAGATCGACAGCCAGCCTTTCCACAAGGTCTTGGCGCCGACCGAGGCGGAGACGGCGAGACCGAGGACGATCAGCGAAAAGATCTCCTGCGGGCCAAAGGCCCTGACCGCCCAGTTGGCGATCAAGGGTGTCGCCGACATCATCAGGATCGCCGAAGCGACGCCACCCAACGCGGAACAGGATACGGCGGCGCCGATCGCCTTGCCGGACTGGCCGTTGACGGTCATCGGGTAGACGTCGAAACATGTTGGCGCGTTTTCCGGCGCGCCAGGAATGTTGAAAAGGATCGCCGTTATGGCGCCTCCGAAGACGCCCGAGCAATAGATCACCGCAAACAGCATGATGGCGTGTTGCGGCGCCATGGCGACGGTGAAAGGCAGCAGGACGGCGCCCAGCGTCAGCATGTTGACGCCCGGGATGGCACCGAAAATCATGCCGCCGATGACGCCGCCAACGAAGATCATGAGGGCCGTCGGGTCGAGGAAGAGGGCTTGTGTGCCGGCGATGAAATCGATCATGGC
>JAJFGM010000079.1 GCA_021776145.1 Kiloniellaceae bacterium
GTCTCTTGCGCGCTTTCCGGGCTGTCGGCGAACCACAGGGCGTTTTCCAGGCCAAAGGCGACGCCCATGACCGCGCCACGCCCGACCAGACGGTCATAGAGCGCCGTCGTCTTCTGCCGGCGCCCCAGCGGCAGTTCCTCGTTGGGATAGGTGAGCATGAAGCGGCGGGTGTAGTTCTCGGCCGACTTGATGGTGCCGAACTCGGGCGTTGCGAAGGCGCCGAAGCGGGCGATGTCCATGGCCCAGACGTCGATCGAGGGTTCGCCGTCGATCATCCACTCGGCCAGGCAGAGGCCGACGCCACCGGCCTGGCAGAAGCCAGCCATGACGCCGACCGCGACCCAGTAGTTGGTCATGCCGGGCACCGGGCCGATCATCGGGTTGCCGTCGGGTCCGAAGGTGAAGGGGCCGTTGACGACGTTCTTGATGCCGGCGCGGCCAAGCGCCGGGATGCGCTCGAAGGCGAGTTCGAGGCGGTCGGCGATGCGGTCGAGGTCCGGCGGCAAGAGCTCGTGGCCGAAGTCGAGTGGCGTGCCCGCGACTTTCCAAGGCGTCGAGCGCGGCTCGTAGGTGCCGAGCAGCAGGCCCTGATGCTCCTGGCGGAAGTAGAGGTTGCTCTCGTAGTCGATGCCGCAGGGCAGCTCCTTGCCGTGGGCTTCGATCTCGGGGATGGCCTCGGTGATGAGATAGTGGTGCTCCATCGGCTGCACCGGCAGGTCGAGGCCGGCCAGGTGCCCGACCTCGCGCGCCCAGAGGCCGCCGGCGTTGACGATCATCTCGGCGTTGATCGTGCCCTTGGGGGTGACCACGTCCCAGGATCCGTCCGGCTTCTGGTTGGTCTCGACGACCGGCGTGTCGCGGTAATAGCTGGCACCGTAGTGGCGCGCCGCCTTGGCATAGGCGTAGGTGACGCCCGAAGGATCGATGTGGCCGTCGAGCGGATCGTAGAGTGCGCCGAGGTACTTCGAGGGGTCGATCAGGGGATGCATCTCGGCGACTTCCTGAAGCGAGATGAATTCCTGGTCGAGGCCCATGTAGCGCGCCTTGGAGCGTTCCTGCTTCAGGTAATCCAGGCGCTCGGGCGAGGAGGCGAGGTAGAAGCCGCCGGTGGCGTGATGGCCGACGGATTGGCCGGAAAGCGCCTCCAACTCCTTGTAGAGGTTGATGGTGTAGCCCTGCAGGCGCGAGATGTTGGGGTCGGACGAGATGGTGTGAATCTGACCGGCGGCGTGCCATGAGGAGCCCGACGTCAACTCCGAGCGTTCCAGCAGGACGACATCCTTCCAGCCATGTTTGGCGAGGTGAAAAAGCACCGAGCAGCCGACCACGCCGCCGCCGATGATCACGACCTTCGCATGGCTTTGCATCACGTCTTTCCCCCTGTCTTTTCAGTACCAGGCATCGGGCCGGCTGTTTTTCTTGTTGTCGACGAAGGCGCGCAGGGCGTCGTCCCTGGCGGCGTCGAGCGGAGGCGCCTGATAATCGCGCAGTAAGGCCTTCCAGCGGCTGTTGGCCCGCGTCGCCGCGTCTCGGCTGCCTTCTTCGCTCCACTGTTCGAAGCTTTCGGAATCCGATAGACGGGCGTCGTAATAGGCGGTTTCGTAGTTCGCCAGGGTGTGTTCGCAACCGAGGAAATGGCCGGCCGGCCCGACCTCCTCGAAGGCGCCGCGCGCCAGCCCGTTTTCGTCGGTGGCAAAGCCCGTCAGCATGACCTGGTAGGCGCCGAGGCGGTCGGCGTCGAGTACGAGCTTCTCGTAAGAAGTGACCAGACCGGCCTCGAGCCAGCCGGCGGCGTGGAGCACGAAGTTGGCGCCGCCGAGGGCGGTCGACTGCATGCTGTCGGCGCTTTCGTAGGCGGCCTGGGCGTCGGGCAGCTTGGAGGCGGTCAGCGAGCCGCCGCAGCGCAGCGGCAGGCCGAGGCGCCGGGCCAGTTGGCCGATGGCAAAGTTCGACATCAACGGCTCGGGCATGCCAAAGGTTGGAGCGCCGGATTTCAGGCTCATCGAGGAAAGAAAATTGCCCAGCACGAAGGGCGCGCCGGGGCGGACGAGCTGCGAGAAGGCGCCGGCGATCATGCCTTCGGCGAAAGCCTGGGCCAGCGAGGCGGCGGTGGTCACCGGCCCCATGGCGCCGCCGAGGATGAAGGGGGCGACGATGATGCCCTGGTTGGCGCCGCAGTAGACCTGGATCGCCTCGCTCGCCACCTTGTCGAACATCAACGGCGAGTTGGCGTTGACGTTGCCGATGATGCAGCAGTGATCCTCAAGGAACTCTGGCCCAAAAAGGATGCGTGCCATCTCCACCGAATCCTCGGCCCGCGACTTCTCGGTGATGGCGCCCATAAAGGGTTTGTCGGAATAGCGGATATGGGCATAGACCATATCCAGGTGGCGCTTGTTGACGGCAACGTCGCAGGGCTCGGCGATAACCCCGCCGGAGTGGTGCAGGGATGGCAAGCTGTAAACCAGCTTCACCAGCTTTTCGAAGTCGGCGATGCTGCCGTAGCGCCGTCCCTCGTCGAGACAGCGCACGAAGGGCGGGCCATAGACCGGCGCGAAGACCGCGTGATCGCCGCCGATCTCGACGTTGCGCGCCGGGTTGCGGGCATGCTGGGTAAAAACCTTGGGCGCGGTCCGGCACAGTTCGCGGGCCCGGCCGCGCGGCAGGCGCACCCGTACGCCGTCGAGGTCGGCGCCGGCGGCGCGCCAAATCTCCAGCGCCTTGGGATCGTCGCGGAATTCGACGCCGATCTCCTGCAAAATCCAGTCAGCATGTTCTTCGATGCGGACCAGCGCCTCTTCGTCGAGAAAGGCGTAGTAGGGGATCTTGCGGGTGATATAGGGCGGGGCCGCCGCCAGCGACTGGCCGGCCTGCCGCCGTTCGCGCCGGGCTTTTCTGTTCGCGGTTTGCCGCATCGCTCCCTCCAGCAAGATGCACCACCAAGGAACGGCCGCAAAGGAGCCGAAGCCAGAACTTCAGCTTAGGCCGCTGGCGCAGCCCTGTAACGCTTGAAAAATCTAAGGCATTAAATAAGATCAAATTATGCGTAAGCTGCAACTGCGGGTGCATTCCCCGGCCGCGCTCTTTGCCTTCGAGGCGGCGGCGCGCCATCTCTCCTTCACCAACGCGGCGCGCGAGCTGAACGTCTCGCAGCCTGCTGTCAGCCAGGCGATCAAGCGGGTCGAGCGGGCCTTGGGCTCGAAGCTCTTCCAGCGTCGCCACCGGGCCATCGCATTGACCGAGGCGGGCGAACGCTTCTATAGCGACGTATCATTTGGATTGATGCATATCCTGCGTTCGGCCGAGCGCATCGCCATGGAGGGCGGCGCCTCGCACGTGACACTCTCGGTCTCGACGGCCTTTGCCAACTATTGGATGGTGCCGCGTCTGGCGGCCTTCAAGGCCAACAATTCCGAGGTCGACATCCGCTTGCAGACCACCGACCGGGACATCGACCTGGCCGCCGAATCCGTATCCCTGGCAATCCGCCGCGGCGGTGGCCGGTGGGAGGGTTACGATTGCTTCCGCCTGGCGGGGGAGGAAATATTTCCGGTTTGTAGCCCCGCGTTCCTCAAGGCAGCCGGCAAGATCGAAAGTGCCGCGCGGGTTATCGATCGCGAGCTGATCCACCTGGAAGAGCCCTACCGGCCGCGTCCGACCTGGGCCGACTGGTTCCGCGCCCAGGGCGTCGGCTACCGCGACGGTGGCGAGGGACTGCGACTCAACGACTATGCCCTGGTCATCCAGGCGGCGATCGCCGGCGAGGGCATCGCCCTGGGCTGGCGCCACATCGTCGCCGGTTTGATCGAGCAGCGCCTGCTGGTCAAAGCCTTCGATGCCTCCTACGCCGAAGGCGAGGATTTCTACGTGTTGTGGTCGAACGCCCAGCCGCTTAGTCCGCAGGCCCAGCGCGTGCTCGACTGGCTGCGCTCGCAGGCGGAGCCGAGATAGCACGGGGCGCACGGTCGTTTTCACTGCGGTTTTGCCGGAGTGAATCGGCCGCCTGCGGAATGGATGTAGAGTGGACAAAGTTTCGCCCGAAAGGGGTATGGTGATCATCGAAGACGACTGGACACTTCACCGGGGATCGCGCCATGGCTATTCGATTCAGCAATCGCAAGACTCAAAGGTTTTATTTCAAGGACGGCAGCGATGAAAAAAGCTACGTGATCATTTACGGGGACGAGGTGAACACCAAGTCCGGCGCGAGCTTCAAAGGGGCCGGCTATTCGAAAGTCGAGTATCGGGGACGGACCGGCGCCCTAAAGGACTACAGGCTCGAAAGTGGCGAGAAGGCCGCGGACATCACGAAGAAACGCGCGTTGGAGATGTATTTCCTGGACGTTGGCCAGGGAGATGCCGCGTTTGTGGTGACACCGGACAATAGGAAAATCCTAGTCGACGGCGGCATCAAGCTTACGACGACCGCAGAGTTCTTGATCTGGAAGTACCGGCTGGACAAGCTGGCGAACAGCTTGACAATCAACCACCTGTTTTTGAGCCATGCCGACGAAGATCATGTCAAGGGATTGATTGAGGTTCTCAAGCATCCCCGCATCAAGGTCGAACACGTATGGCATAACGGTATTGCCCGCTACGCGTCGGGCTTCAATCAAGAGCTTGGCGACGTCAACAACGGAATCCTTGGCACGACCCATTCCTCGTTGGACGATCTGGATGGTCAACATCTGGCGGGCACTTTCAAGAAGTGGGTCGATGCCGTGCGCGCAGAGGGCGCGACCTATGAAGCCCTGGATAGCGACAGCGGTCACATCGACATAGGCGACCCGGAAATCCAGATCGAAATTACCGGCCCCAAGAAGAACGCGGGTGGTACCCTTAAGTGGCTTGGAGACAAATCCCACACGATCAACGGCCACTCGCTTACATTCCGACTGAGTCACGATCACGTTCGGGTTTTCTTTTCCGGCGACCTCAACGTGAAGGGGTCGATACATATCCTCGATCAACCGGGCGCGGCGCCGAAACTGGACTCGCACGTTTTCAAGTCTCCGCATCACGGCAGTCATGAGTTTCATCAAGCTCTCCTGAATGCCGTGCGGCCACTGATCACCGTCGTGTCTTCGGGAGACTCTCCCGATCACGGTCATCCGCGGGCCTCGTTTTTGGGCGGAATTGGGCGCGCGGGACGCGCCAATCAACACCTTGTATTCTCAACGGAGATCGCCGCGACCTTCATCGATGCCAACGATGACGAGGCGCACGCAGAAGAGGTGGCGGGAGAGGTCGACCCGGATTTGAGGTTCGCCACGGCATTGCAGAATTCGCAAGCCCGCAAAAGGTTCAAGAAGGCGCTTCCGGGACTCATAAATATCCGGTCGAATGGGCGCGAACTCTACGCCGCGCGGCGCGTTATGGCGTCCTATCAATGGGAGTCATATAGCCCGATCGAGGTGTCTGAATTCCCCTAAATCTCATTGAGCGCCCGCACCTAGCCCGGATTTCTCACCGTCACGTGGATTTTCGTTAGCCTGCCGCGCGGCACTGGACAGGCGAGGGTCGAAAAGCGCAGTGGGGCTGCGGTTGAGAGCCTCACCGCCAGCAGTGCCGCGCGGCAGGCGAACCCGAAGGGCGTGCTTGAGAAGCTGTCAGGGTACGTCAAAGCGCTTGCCCCATGTACCGCCACGCGCCGCGCC
>JAJFGM010000781.1 GCA_021776145.1 Kiloniellaceae bacterium
CATGGGTGTACCTGCTTCGGCGCCGTCGAACGCACCGCCGGCCTGGCTGCGATAGACGTAGCTGAGGATCTCGGCGACGGCGCCAAGGGCGCTCAGCGGAATCTCGCTCTCGACCTCGATCGCCGAGAGGATTTCCGCCAAGTCGCGGTCGCTGCGCACCTTGACGCCACGCTCGAAAGCGATCTCGAGGATCTGCTCGGCCAGCGCACCGCGGCCGCTGGCAACAATACGTGAGTTGGCGGCGTCTCCGGTTTGGCTGCGAAGGGCAACGGCAAGACTTTGCCGCTCATCTTCTGGCCCAGCAGTCCGACTCGCGGCCGTTCGTTGTGGAGGCGGGGGATGATCGGCCAAGGTGAAGATGCGGTCCGTTGGGGTACCAGTGGGCACCGGGCGACACACGTCTTGCGGCGGCAAGGGCGTGGCTCGGCGGGCGGAAATTCCTCTCCGCGATCCTGACCCAACATGCTTAACGAATGGTTTAGTATAGCCGAGGGAGTGTGCCGGACCGGCGACGATCAACCGAACCTGTCACGGCGGAGTCAAAGCGCTGCCTTCGGGGCTCGCCGTCGCGGGCGGATCAGTTGCCGCCGTCGCGCGACTTGCCGTGTTCCTTCATGACCTTGGCCAGCGCGTCGCTGCCCATCGCGGCGGCGCGGTTTTCTTCCTGGATGCGTTCATAGATTTCGCGCCGCAGAACGCTGGCTTCCTGCGGAAAAGTGAATCCGAGTTTGATCGATTTGCCACGAATATCGACAACCGTGACCTCGATATCATCGTTTATGACGACGGATTCGCCAATCTTCCGGGTGAGATACAGCATCGGCGGCGTGCTGGCTCCTGAAGAAAGTATCGGGCCCCCCTGGCCGATAGCGATGGACAATGTAACCCGCTTTGCCGATTCTAACAAAGGCCAAACCGTAAGCCCTTGTATTTTTTCGCCTATTTTAGACGATCAGCTCATATGATGCTCAAGTAAGCTGGCCGCGTTCGATTTTGGTCCTGTCGCTACCTGATCCTGGACATTTGCATCGCTGATCGGGAAGGGGCGGGCAGCCGCGGCAAATAGCCTCCAGCTTGCTGCAAATCGGCATTTGATCGTCACGGCAGCCTGCGGGCCAAAATCTTACGTTTAACTTCTAACCCGTTGAAACCGCAGCATTCGCCATTAACCGGTTCTTAATGCGCCACGCATGATATTGAGCTGTTGAAGAGTCCAGTTCAGCGGCGGGTGTTGCCGCGGGGACTTCACTACGGCGATGGGTGTCGCCGTGGGCCACGGGAGGCGATACGGCGAAGATGGGCGACAGCAACGGAATTTTCGGCTTGCTTGCGAAGCGGATGGACTGGCTCGGCCAGCGCCAATCCGTGATCGCCGACAACATCGCCAACGCCGATACCCCGGAATTTACGCCAAGCGATCTTAAAGCGGGGCCCTTTCGCCGCATGCTGCTGCGTCAGGGTTCGGCGTCGGTACGTCCGGCCGCAACCCACAGCGGCCACATTCGGACATCGACCGCCGGCAATGGCGACGCCAAGGTCGGTGAAAGTCGCAACCGCTACGAGACTTCACCGTCGGGCAATTCGGTCGTGCTCGAGGAACAGCTCATCAAGATGTCGCAGACCCAGGCCGACCACCAGACCATGGCCAACCTCTACCGCAAGCACGTGACCATGCTGAAACTCGCTCTGCGCAACCCAAGCTGAGTTGCGCGCGCGGTTTCGAGACACGCCGTTTTGAGACACGCCGTTTGAGACACATGGCCAATGGAGTAAACAGGGCAAAATATCATGGATTTAGCTAAATCTCTTCACATATCGGCGGCAGGAATGCGGGCCCAGGGCACACGACTTCGGGTCATCGCCGAGAACCTCGCCAATTCCAGTTCGCTGGCACAGACGCCCGGCGGCGAACCCTATCGTCGCAAGCTGGTGACCTTTGACAACCTGCTGGACCGCGCCATCGAGACCGAGGTCGTGCGCGTCAGCGGCATTGAAACCGACAACAGCGCTTTTGGCCGCCGCCTGCAGCCCGGACATCCCGCCGCCGACGACGATGGCTATGTCTTGATTCCAAACGTCAATGCCTTGATGGAAATGTCCGACATGCGCGAGGCGCAGCGCAGCTACGAAGCGAACCTGCAGGCCATTCAGGCCTCGCGCAGCATGTTGAAGAAGACGATCGACATTCTACGGTAAACCCGGCTCGTTGAACCGGAAAAATCGATCGTGGCCAGGACGGCCGCGTGGAAGCGTCAGGAGGACGACAGCCCACATCGCGGACAAGAGTCCAGGAAGAAAACATGACTGTAAACATCTCCGGTGCCGTCCAGGCCTATGACAAGATCCTCCGCGAAAGCGGCGCGGCCGGAGCGGCCGGAATCGAACCGCGCGACAAACCCCAGTCCGGCGATTTCGCTGGCATGGTTCGCGAAGCGGCGCAGGGCGCTGTCGACACCCTGCACAAGGGCGAGACGCAAAGCCTGCAGGCTGCGACTGGCACGGCCGACCTCAACGATGTGGTGATGGCCGTTTCCAACGCCGAAATGACGCTGCAGACCGTGGTCACGGTGCGTGACAAGGTGCTGCAAGCCTACAAAGACATCCTGCGCATGCCGATCTAGTGTTCGTCGAATCGCCGGCACTGGCCCGCAGCGGAAAAGACACAGGCCTTTTGCGCTGAGCGAATCGATCGGATCAAGAAACAGGGGCGCGCGGATGAACGACGTCGAAGCTATCGAACTGGGCCGCACAGCGGTCTTTACCATGTTGAAGGTCGCCGGACCGGTGATGTCCATGGCCTTGGTCATCGGACTTGCGATCGCGTTGTTTCAGGCGCTGACGTCGATCCAGGAAATGACCCTGACCTTCGTTCAGAAGATCGTTGTCATCGTCCTCAGCGTCGTGGTCCTGCTGCCTTACATGCTGAGCACGCTGTCGGGTTTCACGTTGATGCTCTTCGACCGCATCATCGCGATGGGTTAGGCGGTAGCC
>JAJFGM010000782.1 GCA_021776145.1 Kiloniellaceae bacterium
AGCGCCGGAAGAGGCGCCGCCGATGCCGGTCACCCAGATGGAGGCGCCGCGCATTACCAACCGGGTGTCCCGTGACCTCGAAACCGGCCGCGTCGAGATGCGCGCCGAACGCGGCAGCGGCCGCAACCGCATCGAGGCGCACGGTCTGGTCGCCGGCTTCCGCAACTCGCTGGAACGCACGGCCATCACCGAAGGCGATCCGCTGTCGGCCGAGACCGAGATGCGCTTCGAGAACCGCATCGAGCGCGGCGACTTCCGCGTCCGCGTGGTCGCCCACACCCGCTTGCGCGCGACCAAGGAAACTTTCCTTCTGACCGCCGACCTCGACGTCTGGGAAGGCGAAGAGCGGATTCTCGCCAAGTCGTGGAACTGCCCGATTCCGAGGCAGCTGGTGTGAGGTCGCAAGCCTGTTTTGACAGGAACAATTCATTGATCAACTTGCTTGGCACAGCATAGGGGGCCGCTTTGCCTTAGGCCCCCTTCTCCTCCAGATACTGGCGGATGAGTTCGCGGTAGCGGGCGCCGTCGAAGCTGTCGTAGTGGCCGCCGTGCACGACGCGCACATCGAGGTCGTGGATGCGTTTCATGGTGGCGACATAGACCGGCACGTCGTCGTCGATCAGCGGGCCGTCGTAGACGGTGTCGCCGGAAAAGAGGATACCGGTGGCGGCCTCGAAGAGCATGATGCCACCCGGCGAATGGCCGGGGGTGTGCAGGACCTCGAAATTGCGGTCGCCGAGGTCGAGCCGGTCGCCCGCGTTCAGCAGCCGCGTCGCCGGCGCCGCCTTCACCTTGTACTCGGCCGAAACGTAGGGCCCGGGCGGCAGCTGCGTGAAAATTTCGTCGGTAACATATTTGTCGGAATAGGTGTTGCCGCGGGTCGGCGCCGCCATGATCTCGGCCTCGCCGGGATGCACGCAACGCTCGGCGAATTCGTAGTGGCAACCGATGTGATCGAAGTGAGTGTGGCTGGCCACCGCGACGCAGGCTTTCTCGGTGACCAAGGGCACCTGCTGGCGCAGGCTGACCACGCCCATGCCGCTATCGACCAGCAGGTCGCGATCGCGCCCGCGCACGTGCCAGATATTGCAGCGGTAGAACTGCTTGATGAAGGGTTCGCCGATGTAGGTGACACCGTCGTCGTGGCGCCGCGTTTCGTACCAGGCTTCGGCCGTTGCGACTTGCATAGCTGTCCTTCGCGGGGTCGCAGAAAAGGGTTTCGATTGAACGTGGCGGCTCTCGTTCCATGAAACAACCACATTCCGCCTGGACTCGAATGTGGGCCCGGCAGCTCGACTCTACACGCAATTTAGACCCGGTTCATTCCGCGCCAGCTTGACGGCGCGCGGCGCGCCATAGGGCGCCGGGCGCGTCCAGCGCGCCGCCAACCGTCACCCGCTGGTCATCACGCCCCGGGTCATCACGTTTGGGGTCATCACGCCCCGGCCATCACGCCTCGTCGCCGTCCCAATCGTCGTAATCCGAGGCGACGGAGCGGCCGAGGCCGCGGGTCAAGCGCAGCAGCTCGCGCTGGCGTTGGCTGAGGCGCGGCAGCCAGGCCGGGTCGAAGCCGTCGTGGGGATTGCACTGAAAGCGCATCCAGGACGCCACGCGGTAATGCCCGAAGAGGGCGTGGCGCGGCTGGTCCGTGCGGTTCTCGCCGCCGGCATGCCAACACTGGCCGTTGAAGACGAGCACACTGCCGGCCGGCGCCACGGCCTGGATGCAATGCTTGGCTTCGAAGCCCGCGGGCGGCGCCGCGTCGTCGCAGAGATGACTGCCCGGCAGGACCCAGGTGGCGCCGTTTTCGAGCGTGAAGTCGTCCAGCATCCAGACCGTGTTCATCATCACCGGGTCGCCGCTCTTGCGCAGTCGCGGCGGCACGTCACTGTGCAGTCTCTGGCGTCCCTCGCCCGGCCGCACGACCCGGCTGTTGAGGCTGCCGAGGATGAGATCCGGCCCCATGGCCGCCTCCAGCAACGGCAGCACCTTGGCATGGTCGATGAGGTCGAAATAGATGGGATCGCGGGCCGGCAGGTTGGTGACGTGCCCGGCACGGCCGTGGAAGACAAGATCGTCGCCACACGTCTCGAGCAGGCGCTGGTTGACCTGGCGGATCGCCGCCACCTCGTCTTGCGTCAGGACCCCGGCGATAAGCGTGAAACCATGGATCCGCAGTTCGCGGACCGCCTGTTCAAAGCTCGCCTCGTCGCTCACGTCGTCGCCTCCACGCTCGGTAGGATGGCCGAAGTGGGAGTCTGCCCGAAATCGCGGAGCGTCGATAGCGCTTTGCAATCCGCGTCACTTCAACAGGGTACGAGCAGGAGAAGCCGTGGGATCAGCCCCCCGGTCGCGTGAATTTCTTGCGCCCGCGCTCAACCCTGGCCCTGATCACACAGTCCTCGACATGATCGTTGATCAGCCCCATGGCCTGCATGAAGGCATAGACCGTGGTCGGCCCGACGAACTTCCAGCCCAGCTTTTTCAGGTCCTTCGACAGGGCGATCGATTGCGCGGAGGTCGATGCCGTCCGTGGTTTCAAAAGCTGCGTCTTGTCAGGCTCGTAACGCCAGATGAAGGCCGCCAGCGAACCTTCCGACGTGACGAGCTCCCGGGCCCGGCGTGCATTGTTGACGACCGCCTCGATCTTGCCGCGATGGCGGACGATGCCCGCATCCTCGAGCAGACGATCGAGGTCGCGCTGGGTGAAGCGCGCGATCCTGTCGAAATCGAAATCATGGAACGCCGCGCGGAAGTTCTCGCGCTTTGCGAGGATGGTGCGCCAGCTCAATCCGGATTGAAAGCTCTCCAGGCTCAATATCTCGAACAGGCGGCGATCGTCAGCGACCGGGAAACCCCATTCGCGATCGTGATAGTCGAGGAATTCCGGCGCGGCGCCGCACCAGCGGCAGCGTTTTTTCCCGTCGGCAGCCACGATCGTCGCGCTCATTCGTGAACTCGTTCTATATGGTTGGCGGGGCGGCTTTTCAGCCCTGAAGAAACTTCAATCGTTCGTCGGTTCTTGACGGGGCGATTTCAAGAATTTCCGTGCTTACAACATTCTCCGCGACAAAGGGATCGTCGTTCAGCCTGTTTTGCAGATCCGCCAGCGAGATATCGTGCGCCACGACCGCACCTCCCGAATTGGGCTGCAGACTGCCGGTCATCAGAAACACGCCGTCATCGAAACCGCGCTGAATCCATTGATTGTGGCCATCCATGAATTTGCCGGCCCGGTTCTTGTTGCTGGAGAATTTGAGAAGCACGATGAACATCAGGATTTCTCTCCCAGAAAGTGACACTTGATGGGCCAAGCCCTCGATTTGCAGGCCGCCGCGGCATGGCGGCGTTGGACATCAGCGCGGCTGCATCACCAGTTCAAAGTCCGTGATACCGAGACTGACGCCGTTGGCCATGACTTCGAGGCGGTGGCGTCCGGGATAGTAGACCCGCGTCGTGATTGGACGCATGGTGTGGCGGCGCAGGCCGCGCAAGGAAGCGCCGGGTGCCAGGGTCGAGGTCTTCCACTTGAAGACCTTGCCGGATAAACGACCGTTTGCCTTGCGGTGATGCACGACGTAGTCGAGCAACAAGTCTTGCTCGGCCTTGGCTGTCGAGGAGATCACCATCTCGAAGATCAGGGCGCCGCCGAAGCGCACGCGCGGCGTCTTGACGCGCAGGGCATCGAGCCGCACCGCCGGCGCCTGGTAACCCAGAGCCCGAAGTGTCGGCTGGTGGCCTTGTTTGACAAGGCTTCGGCAGGCATGGCGGACCAGCCGTTTGCGCGCCGCCGATGCACCGACCAGCCAGCGCTCGGCGATCCCGGCCACCAGGTCGGGATGGTCCTTGGCGATGTCATTGAGATTGTTGGCGACGGAGCGTCGCACGTA
>JAJFGM010000783.1 GCA_021776145.1 Kiloniellaceae bacterium
GGCCGGACTGACACCGCTGCAGGGCCTGGAAGAAGCCATGCAGGCCCTCGCCGGCGCGGTCGCCGAGCTCATCGTCGGTGTGGTGCGGGAAGAGCCTTTCGGCCTGGCCCTGGTCATCGGCAGTGGCGGCGAACTGGTCAACCTGATCGAGGACTCCGCCACCCTGCTGCTGCCGACGGACCGTGTGGCGGTGGAAAAGGCGCTGCAAGGTCTCAAGGGTGCGTGCCTTTTGCAGGGTTACCGGGGGCGGCCGCGAGGCGACAGTGTCGCCGCCGTCGATGCCATTCTGGCCATCGCGGCTTATGCCGAAAGCGAAAGCGCTCGTCTGAGCGAACTCGACGTCAATCCGCTTCTGGTGCTGCCGCAAGGCCAGGGCGTGGTTGCCGTCGATGCCCTGATTCGTCTGGATGATGGCGACAACAAGGAAGAGGTGAGCGACGATGAGTGAAAACTTGAAGGTGGAGGCGCGCGACGGCGTTCTGGAAGTTACCCTCGACCGTCCCAAAGCCAATGCCATCGACGCCGCGACCAGCCGGGCCATGGGTCGGGTCTTCGCCGATTTTCGCGACGATCCGGACCTGCGCGTGGCGATCGTCACCGGCGGCGGCGCGCGGTTCTTCTCCGCCGGCTGGGACCTCAAGGCGGCCGCCGAGGGCGAGGCCATCGAGTCCGACTACGGAGTTGGCGGTTTCGCCGGCCTGACCGAGCTCTTCGATCTCGACAAGCCGGTCATCGCCGCGGTCAACGGCTATGCCGCCGGCGGCGGCTTTGAGCTGGCCCTGGCCTGCGACATGGTTGTTGCCGCCGAGCATGCCCAGTTCTTCCTGCCGGAAGTCACGGTCGGCATCATCCCCGATTCCGGCGGCGTGCTGCGCCTGCCGCGCCGGCTGCCGCCGGCGCTGGCCAGCGAAATGCTGATGACTGGACGCCGCATGCCCGCCGGGGAAGCCAAATCCTGGGGCCTGGTCAATGCCGTTGTTCCGGCTGACGAGGTGATGCCGCGCGCCCGCGCCCTGGCGGCCGACATCGTCGCCGCCGCGCCGCTCGCCGTCGCCGCCGTCAAGGAGGTCTTGCGCGCCACCGAGGGATTGCCACTGCGGGAGGCCTACGGCCTGCTGCGCTCCGGCAAGCTGCCGATTTACGCCAGCGTGCTGGCGTCCGAGGATGCCGAGGAAGGGCCGCGTGCCTTCGCCGAGAAACGCGACCCCGTGTGGAAGGGTCGATAGCTGCCGTGCCGGCTCGACTTGGCGTCGCTCGCTGTCGCGCCGCTATTTGCCGGTATGTCGGGCGAGGAACCGCTCGACGACGACGTTGAAGGCCTCCCGGGCCTCGAAGGAGGGCGAGTGGCCGGCGGCATCTCGATCTCGGCGGCCGGCACCAGGCTGGCGACATCGCGAATATCCTTGGGCGGGAATACGGTGTCGCGGTCGGGCAGGAAACAGGCGATGTCACAGAGTTGCAGCGCCGCCGTTGCAAATCCCCACTGGGCAATCAGTGTTACCCACAGCGGCGCCAGGATGACGCCGCCGATGCTGGCGCCGTTGTAGGCCAGGGAGAGCGCCGCCGGTCGTTTCCGCTGGAACCAGGGCGCGACGATGGCGTTGAGCGCCGCCGCGCCCATGGTAACCCAGCCGGCACCGCTCAAGAAGGTGGCGAGGAAAAACTGCCAGGGTGCCATGGCCAGTGCCCAGCCGGTGACGCCAACAGCCAGCGACAGGGCGCCGGCCTGGGTCACCGCCGGCAGGCCGAAGCGGCGATAGAGTGCCGGCAGGTTGGCGACAACGACAGCGCCGACAAGGAAGTGGACGGTGACGCCCGCCGAAACCAGCGCCAGCGGCCATCCCGTGCGCGCGACGACGTTGTGGAGAAAGATCGAGGGGCCGTAGAAACCGACACCCCAACCGAAGACGGCGAGCACGAAAGCCGCCCAGACGACGCGCCAACCGAAAAAGGCAGCGGACGATGTTTTCGCGTTCATGCGGTCTCTCCAAATCGCGCGCCGCTGCTTGCGGCGCCAGGTTGCGGCACCCTGAGGCCTTTTGCCATGCCGGTGTTTCGGCCGTGATCGAAGTGTCGAATTGGCCGCGGTCGCCCCTGGATCGATAACAGGCGGTGGCAACCGCGACGGCGCGACAGCTTGCCAGGCGGCCGCATACATGCATGAATGTTCGTGGATTGTTCCCAGAAGAAAAGTCGCGATTTATGCCGAGTGGCCCTGGGTTCGGCCTTATTGTCCGAACTCTCAAACAAAGAAACTTCCGCATCTACGTCTCCGGCAACGCGGTTTCGTTGATCGGCAACTGGGTGCAGCGGACCGCCGTCGGTTGGCTGACCTGGGAGTTGACGCAGTCGGGTTTCTGGCTTGGCGTCGTGGCCTGCGCCGATTTGCTGCCGGTCGTGGTGGTCGGGCCGTTCGGTGGCGTTCTGGCGGACCGGCTCGACTGTCGGCGGCTCATCATGATGGCGCAGTCGGCGGCCCTGTGTCAGGCGGTCCTGCTTTTCGCGCTGGCGGCTTTTGGGGTCCTCACGGTCGAGCTTCTGGTGCTGCTGGTTCTGGTGAATGGCGTCATCATCGGCATTTATCAGCCCGCGCGGCTGGCGTTCATATTCAGCTTGCTGCCGCGCGAAGACCTTTCCACGGGCATCGCCATCAATTCCGTTGTCTTCAACCTGGCGCGCTTCATAGGTCCGGCAGTCGCCGGTCTGTTGATTCTCAGCCTTGGCGTGGCCGGAGCCTTCGCCGCGAACGCCCTCTCTTTCCTGTTCTTCCTGGTCGCGCTGGCGGTCCTGCGCATCGCCGAGAAACCAGCGAAATCATCCAGTGTCGAGCGCGCGTCCCTGCTGTCGCAGCTCGGCGACGGCCTGCGTTATACCCTTCGCCATCCCGGCATTGCGCCGCTGCTATTGCTGCTATTGGCCGCCTCATTCGGACTGCGCCCCTTTGTCGAGTTGCTGCCGGGTTTCGCCGCCAGGGTGTTCGCCGGCGGGGTCGACACCCTGGCCCTTTTGAGTTCCAGTATCGGCATAGGCGCGGTGGTCAGCGGCATTTTGATGGCGCGGCGCGGCGGCGGCGGCCTGACCCGCCTGGTCCTGGTCGCAGCCCTGCTGTTGGCCGTTTCCGTGCTTGCCTTCGCCGCGACCGAGACCCTGTGGTTTGCGACGATCAGTGTTGTCTGTGCCGGAATGTGCATGGTGGCGAGCGGTGTCGGCATGCAGACACTGATGCAGATGTCGGTCGACGGGGCCATGCGCGGTCGCGTGCTGAGCCTCTACGGGATCGTCTTTGCCGCCGGCCCGGCCGCCGGCGCCCTGGTCATGGGTGGGCTGTCGGAAAGCCTGGGCCTGCGCCTGCCGTTGCTTGCCGGAGCGGTCCTGATGCTCATGGTGTGGGTTTGGACCTGGCGCCGCCGCGCTACAATTTCCGCGGCGTTGGAGCCGGATTCCCCGATGCTGTCGTAGCGACCTGCCCAAATTCGCGCATCACGAGGTGATGCAGCTTGCGGTCTACCCTGTTAATCCGCCGGCCCTATCCACCCGCCGGCGCATCCATGCGATAGAGCATCCACTGCTTTCCCTCGGCGGAGAAGTGCTGGCGGTAGGTCAAGCCGAGCTTTTCCAGGACCCGCCGCGAAACCGAGTTGCCCTCATCGACATAGGCCTGAACCCAGGGCATTTCGAGCTGGGCGAAGGCGCCGGCAATCACCGCCCGGGCCGCCTCGGTCGCCATGCCATTGCCGCGCGCGTCGGGGTGCAGGCGGTAGCCGAGCTCTGCTTGCGGCGGCCCCTCGACCGGCAAAAGTCCGAAGCCGCAATAGCCGACCAGCCGCCCGTCGTCCCGGGCCAGGAGGGCCAGCTTGGAAAAGCCGTGGCGCTGTTGCATG
>JAJFGM010000784.1 GCA_021776145.1 Kiloniellaceae bacterium
GCGACCCGACTTGGTTCTTTCCGGCGTCAATCACGGCGCCAACCTGGGCGAGGACGTGACTTACTCGGGTACCGTCGCGGCGGCAATGGAAGGCGCCCTGCTGGGCGTCAAGTCGATCGCGCTCAGTCAGGTACGCTCGCCCGACGAGAAGATCAGTTTCGCCGCCGCCGAGGCCCTGGGCGCCGAGGTTGTGCGCAAAGTCCTGTCGTGTGCCTGGCCGAGTGATCTGCTGGTCAACGTCAATTTCCCGGCCTGTGGGCCGGACGCCGTCACCGGCGTGCGCGCCTGTGTGCAGGGCCGACGGGCCGGCGGCATGAATGTTGTCGAGCGCGCTACGCCCTTTGGTGCGCAGGCTTTGTGGATCGGCGATTTTCTCAGCCACGAGAGTGTGCGCCGCGAGTCCGATCTGCTGGCGGTCAAGGAGAAAGCAGTGGCCATAACCCCGTTGCATCTCGACTTGACCCACAAGGCAATGATGAAAAGCCTGCGCGGGGTCCTGGCATGACCATCGCATCCCGCAAGATCCGCTTGGTCATGCAATTGCGGCGGCACGGAATCTCCGACACCAACGTGCTTTCGGCGATCGAACGCATCCCGCGCGAGGTTTTCGTGCCCTCCACATTCCAGGACCAGGCCTACGAGGACATGGCCTTGCCCATCGGACACGGCCAGACCTTGAGCCGACCACAGGTCGTGGCCGTCATGACGCAGGCCCTCTGTGTCCAACGCGGCCAAAGGGTCCTTGAGGTCGGCACCGGATCGGGGTACCAGGCGGCCGTCCTGTCGCGTCTCTGCCGCCGCCTCTATACAATCGAGCGCCATCGCGAGTTGCTGAACTTGGCGGAAGCGCGTTTCACCAAATTGCGCCTGCACAATATTACGACGCATTTCGGCGACGGCTGGAAAGGGTGGCCGGCGCAGGCTCCGTTTGAACGCATAATCGTCACCGCGGCGGCGCCGGAAGTTCCGGCCGACTTGGCCGCGCAGTTGAATCCGGGCAGCGGGATTCTCGTTTTGCCCATCGGGCGCAGCTCGCGTGATCAGGATCTGGTCCGCGTGACTCGACTGGAGGACGGGTCTTTCCGCGAAGAGTTCCTCGAGAGCGTACGCTTCGTGCCGCTGGTTGCGGGGATGCCGGTGCCCGAGGCCCTTGGCGGCGGCGGCCGGCCGACCATGGCGTGTCGGAGTCCGGAGTCATGACCGGTCATGCCGGTGGACGCTTCGCGTCTGTGGCGACGTTGCTCGCCGCCTTGGCCCTCGGCGCTTGCGTTGGGCGTGCTTATCCGCCGGCGCAGACGGCCTGGCAAACGCCCAAGGATCCAGCTCCCATCCCGCGCCGCAAACCGCTGCCGCCGACCGGATTTCTCGCCGCGTTTCCCGTTGGTGCCGAGGTAGCAAGCAGCAATTTCGTTGTGGCGGTGCTGCCGGTACAGAACGCACCGGTAAAGAACGCACCGGTTATAAAAGCCGCGGTAACCACCGTATCGTTAGAGAGCGCGGCGGCGCAAAATCCACAAGTGCAGGCCGCCCCAGAACCACGCCCTGCCACGACGCCGAACCCAACCATCCCCGCGAGCCCCGCCGCGGCCCAGGACATCTACAATCGGACCTACAGCGTCGTGCGTGGCGACAGCCTTTATGCGATCGCTCGCCGCTTCGGCCTGCCGGTGGAGCGCTTGTTGAAGATCAACGGCCTACAGCCGCCCTATAGCTTGACGGTCGGACAGCAGCTGCGTTTGCCGGGCCCACGCACCTATCTGGTGCGATCGGGCGATACGATCTACAGCATCGCGCGTGCACAGGGCGTCGACCTGACGGCCCTGGTGTACGAAAACAAGATCCGCCGTCCCTATGTCATCACTTCGGGCCAGAACCTGGTTTTGCCGCCACAGCCGGGTTCAGCCACCCGCCTGGCGCAAGCAGGGAGACCGGCCGCGGGTCAGCCCGTCGCCCGTACCCCGATCACGCGGGTTACGGCAAGTACGGCGCAAAAAGGCGCGGCGCGCACGCAGCAAGTCGCGGTGGTGGCGCAGCCGACGGTGAAGAGCGATCCGGTGAAAACCCTGCCGCCGAAGGTCAAACCGCGCAAGGCCGGTGCGTTACCGGCCCCGCCGCCGCGCCAAGGCAAAAAGTTCATTTGGCCAGTGCAGGGCAAGATTTCCTCACCCTACGGTCCACACCGTGGCGGTCTGTACAATGACGGTATCAATATCGCCGCGCCGCGTGGCACGCCGGTTCAGGCGGCCGACAGCGGGGTGGTGGCCTACGCCGACACCGGACTTGAAGGCTTTGGCCGACTGGTGCTGATCAAACATGCCGGCGGCTGGGTCACGGCCTATGCCCACAACGAGAAACTGCTGGTCCAGCGCGGCGACACCGTGCAGCGCGGTCAGGTCATTGCGACCGTCGGGACCAGCGGCAACGTTGGGCGCCCGCAACTACATTTCGAGATCCGCAAGGGCACGCGGCCGATCAACCCGGCACCGCACCTGGCGCGTCAGGGAACCGCCTCGAAGCCATAGGGTCTCGCGCCGATCTCAGTCCAGCCGCTTGCCGAGGCGGCCGGCGAGATCCTGGATGTATTGCCAGGCGACCCGGCCGGAGCGTCCGCCGCGCGTCACCGACCACTCCTTGGCTTCCGCCCTGAGCTGCTCGACCGCCAAGTCCAAACCGTAGTGGGCGGCGTAACTTTCGATCATGGCAAAATAGGTATCCTGGTCGCAGTTGTGAAAGCCGAGCCAGAGCCCGAAGCGGTCGGACAGGCTGACTTTTTCCTCGACGGCTTCCGAAGTGTGAATGGCGGTCGAGCGCTCGTTCTCGATCATATCGCGCGGCATCAGGTGGCGTCTGTTCGAGGTCGCGTAGAAAATGACGTTGCCCGGCCGGCCCTCGATGCCACCCTCGAGCACGGCCTTCAACGACTTGTAGCTGGCATCTTCGCCGTCGAAACTGAGATCGTCACAAAAAAGCACGCAGGGCTGGGTCACGGCACGCAGGATCTGCAGAAGATCGGGCAGCGACGGGATATCCTCGCGATGGATTTCGACCAGCAGCAGGCGCGGTCCCTGTGGATCGATCTCGTCGTTGACCCGGGCATGGATCGATTTGACCAGTGAGGATTTGCCCATGCCGCGCGCGCCCCACAACAGGGCGTTGTTGGCCGGCAGGTCTTTGGCAAAACGTCGGGTGTTCTCGAAGAGGATGTCTGCTTGGCGGTCGATTCCGCGCAACAGTCGGTAGTCCACACGGTTAACCTTGGCGACCGGTTCGAGCTGGCCTTTTTCAGCACGCCAGACATAAGCTTCAACACCTTCGGTCAAAGCCGCATCCCGGGCCGTTGGGGCGAGACGCTCGAGGGCCTCGGCGATGCGCCGCAATAGGGGGGACAGGTCCTGGTTACCGGGGTCGCTCATAACGTCTCCACACGTTGGGTCTGCCGGCACCGCGCGAACACCGCGGCCATGCCAAAACAATGCCCCGATATCAAGACATTAGCTCTAGCAATCACGGGCCGTTCAGCGTTTCGTCGGCGGCTGTCGGGACACTATAGCAATATCCCGCTATGTTGAACCTGTACGGCCCAACATGCCTGGAAAAATTTGCCATAGACTTCAATGATTAGAGCCGCTTCATCCGCCTAATTGAATCGTTTTTCGCGATGCCGATCAGGTGAATGCGGCCCCAGTCGCCGATGGGCGGAGGCGTCAACGCGATGCGTCGCCGCCGCCGCCCGACAGCGGAAACGGCGCGAGATTGCAATTCCCGCGATGAACGCTATAGTCCGCCGGGCCGCCGCGCCGCCGGCGCATCCAGACGCCTAAACAAAGGGACTTAAGATGTTGATTTCGCCCGCATATGCTCAAGCTGCCGGAGGTGGCGGCGAATCAGGGTTGGTGACCCTTCTGCCGCTGGTTCTGATCTTCGTTGTCTTCTATTTCCTGCTAATTCGTCCGCAGCAGAAGAAAATGAAACATCATCGCGAAATGGTTGGCAATCTGCGCCGAGGCGACAAGGTGGTCACCGGTGGTGGCCTTATCGGCAAGGTCAGCAAGGTCGACGATAGCGAACTGCAGATCGAACTGGCGGAAGGCGTCAAGGTCAAGGTCGTACGCCACACCATCTCGGAGGTTCTGACCAAGCCGGAACCCGGCGACAAGGCTCAGGAAAAAGGCAAGCCGGCCCCGAGCCCGGCCAACGATCCCGCTGTCAAGAAAGGCGGCGGCCTATTGGGCGGTCTCTTTGGTGGCGGCAAGGAAAAGAACTAATCCACACCTCACGTCGTTGATTATGGATGTGGCGGTGAGGGGAGTAGCGCGCGAAGATGGTTCAATTTCCTAGATGGCAGGCGGTCTTGCTCTTGGTCGTGCTTTTGCTCGGCTTGGCCTTCGCCTTTCCCAATCTGCTCCCCCGTGATTTTTCGGCGAAAATGCCGGACTGGGTGCCGCACAAGACGATCAATCTCGGCCTTGACCTGCAGGGCGGGTCTTATCTTCTGATCGAGGTTGGCCTTTCGGAGGTCTTCGAGGAGCAGAAGGAGGACCTGGTCGAAGGCCTACGCCGTGAATTGCGACGCTCCAAGGTCGGCTATACTAAACTTGGCGTCTTCGGCGATCAGATGGGCTTCACCCTGCGTGATCCCGAAGCCAGGGAAGAGGCACGCCAGATCGTCCTCAATCTGGCGCCGGACCTGAACATCGACATTTCGGATTCGCTGGACTTCCGCCTGGGTTTCACCGAAGCCGCGTTGCAGGAGCGCCGCACCAGTGTGATGAACCAGACAATCGAAATTGTCAGGCGTCGCATCGACGAGACCGGCACCCGCGAACCCAGCATTCAGCGCCACGGCGACGACCGAGTTCTGGTTCAACTGCCCGGTGTCGACAATCCGGACCGCATCAAGCAACTGCTCGGCAAGACCGCGGCGCTGGCCTTCCGTTTTGTCACCGACAGCATCGCCGGGGCGACGGTCCCGGCCGGCTCGGAGATTCTGCTGGAAAAGCCGGCGCCAGGCTACGACGGCCCGGCACAACGCTATGTCATAAGCAAGCGCATCATCGTCAAGGGCGAGTCCCTGACCGATGCCCAGGCGACCTTCCAGGACGGTCAGCCGGTGGTCAGCTTCGCCTTCGATACCGTCGGCTCCAAGCGTTTCGCCGATGCCACGCGCGACAATGTGGGTCGCGCTTTTGCCATCGTGCTTGACGACGAAGTGATCTCGGCGCCGGTTATTCGCGAGCCGATCCTGGGCGGACGCGGTATTATCAGCGGTTCCTTCGCGGTTGAGGAAGTGCAAGATCTGGCGCTGCTGCTTAGGGCCGGCGCGCTGCCGGCACCCTTGAGCTATCTGGAAGAGCGCTCGGTCGGACCGGGGCTTGGCGCCGATTCCATCCGCGCCGGCAAGATCGCCTCTGCCCTGGGTATGGTTTTTGTCGTCATCTTCATGGCGGTGATTTACGCCCGCTTCGGTCTGATGGCCAACGTCGCCCTGGTCGCCAACCTGATCTTGATCGCGGCGGCCCTTTCCGGACTGCAGGCAACCCTGACGTTGCCGGGCATTGCCGGTATCGTTCTCACCATCGGCATGGCGGTGGATGCCAATGTGCTGATCTTCGAGCGCATTCGCGAGGAAGTTCATGTCAACAATCGCGGACCCGTTTCGGCCGTCGATGCCGGCTACCGTCGCGCCATGACCACGATTATCGATTCCAACGTTACAACCCTTATCGCCGCCGTCTTGCTGTTTCAGTTCGGCTCCGGGCCGATCAAGGGTTTTGCCGTCACCCTGGCAATCGGTTTGGTGACCTCGATGTTTACGGCCATCATGCTGACGCGCTTCCTCATGGTCACCTGGCTGCGCCGCAAACGGCCGCAGGCCTTGGCGATTTAGGGAGCAGGGTCATGGCACTGATACGCAAGGTCCCGGTTGCCCCGAACTTCGATTTTCTCGGCAAGCGCAAGCTGTTCCTGGTCTTTTCCTGCTTTCTGGTATTGGCATCCATAGGGCTTTTTCTGGTCAAGGGACTGAACTTCGGCGTCGACTTTCGCGGTGGTATCCTTATCGAGGTGCAAACCGACGCGAGCAGCGACATCGGCCAACTGCGCGGCCTCTTGAGCGGTCTCGATCTTGGTGAGGTGACACTGCAGGAGTTTGGCGATCCGCGCGATATTCTCATAAATGTCGAACGCCAAGTCGGTGAAGAGAGCGAGCAGATTCGCGCCATCGACAGCATCAAACAGGCTTTGGGCGACCGTGTCGTCGAATACCGCCGCACCGAGTTCGTCGGCCCCAAGGTCGGCGCCGAACTGAAACAGGCCGGTGTCCTGGCGACACTTTTGGCGATGCTCGGGATTGCCGTCTATATCTGGTTCCGTTTCGAGTGGCATTTCAGCCTGGCGGCGCTGGTCGCCCTGGCGCATGACGTCGTGGCGACGATCGGCTTTTTCGCGCTGACTCAACTCGAATTCAATCTGGCGACCCTGGCCGCTGTCCTGACCGTCGCCGGCTATTCGATCAACGATACCGTGGTCATTTTCGACCGCGTGCGCGAGAAGTTGCGGCGCTACAAGAAGATGGAAATCAACGAGGTCCTCAACCGTGCCATCAATCGCACACTGACGCGGACCGTGCTGACCTCGGTGACGACGCTGCTGGCCCTGTTCTCGCTGTTCCTCTTTGGCGGCGAAGTCATTCGCGGTTTCAGCTTGGGACTGATTTGGGGCATCGTCATCGGAACCTATTCTTCGATTGGCCTGGCCGTACCGCTGCTTTCCTACACCAAGCTGCGCGCCACCACGGACGATGCCGAGACGACCGCAAAAAAAGCGTCGGCGCGTTCGACTTGATCTCTTGATCCAGCGGGCAAGCGGAAAGTACGCATGGACTTTAGGCCGCTCATTCCAGGTGACCGCCAGGTCATAGAAAGCTACGGCGGCGGCGGCTTCAGAGTTTCGGGTACGCGCTACGCGGGATCCCTGATCGTCTTTCCCGAGCGCACCCTTGCGTGGTCGGTCACCGCGATGGCGGAACTTGACGTGGCCACGCTGCGGCCGGTCGTCGACAGGGCGGTCGCCGACGGGGCGGTCGGTGGTGGGGCGGTCGAGATCTTGCTCGTGGGCTGTGGCCTGCAGAACAGCTTCATCGATCCCGAGCTGCGCGCTGCCCTGAAAGCGGATGGGATCGCCTTGGATGGCATGGACACCGGCGCGGCCTGTCGTACCTATAATGTCTTGCTCGGTGAAGGCCGAAACGTGGCGGCGGCCTTGATCGCGATTTAAGGTGGCGGCAGGAAAAAGGGCCGGAACCCCGTGGTTCCGGCCCTTTCCTGCCGCGTCTATGAAGCGGAGATCAGTAGAGGTTCTGCGCCGAGACCATGGCGAAGAGCATGGGGATCGACAGCAGTGTGTTGGTCCGCGAGAACAGCATGGCCATGCGCGCCGACTTGGCCTTGCTGTCCGCGTCGGCCTCGACAATGCCCAGGGCGCGTTTTTGGTTCGGCCAGATCACGAACCAAACGTTGAACCACATGATGGCTCCCAACCACATGCCGATACCGATCGCCGTATGCTTCGGTACGCCGTCGGTCAGGCCCAGGGTGATGGCTTCCATCAGGTAACCGCTCATAGCCGCCAGGATGAGGCCCGTAACGATGGTGCCCATGGCAGCCCAGCGGAACCACCACAACGCCGCCGGCGCGATGACCTTGCCGATCGCCGGTTTCTGTTCGTCGGGTATTTTCGGCATGTTGGGGATCTGCACAAAGTTGAAGTACCACAGCAGACCGATC
>JAJFGM010000785.1 GCA_021776145.1 Kiloniellaceae bacterium
AGGGCACCGGACATTCCCTATAAGCGCTCGGCGCCTCCGCGATAGCCTGCGGGGTGCCCGTGCCCAGGTAGCTCAGTTGGTAGAGCACGTGACTGAAAATCACGGTGTCGGTGGTTCGATTCCGCCCCTGGGCACCATTATTTCAATGCGTTAGCGACAATTTCCTAAAACCGATCTCTTGCGAAGTAACCAATAAGTCACCACGCGAGCCCGTATGACAGGGCTATATCGAAGTGTCAGGCATCAGTGCCGAGGTGCTTCAGCGACCTCTTATTTCATCAAAGAAAGCCAAGTCGATGATTGCGTTTTCTCCGAGTGCCGAAATCCGCTGGAACCTTGTTAATGAAGAGGCTCAATTCGAGGCCGAAACCGGAACCGGGCAGGTCCTCTGTCGCGTGAGCCGGGAGTTTCTTGAGGATCGTTATGGCGCCGACGGTGTTGACGACTGCCTGGACAAGTCCAAAGAGCACCGGGATCAAATTCAGGACCTATGTGGCAGCTGGATTGCCAAAGGAAAGCTCGAGCCCGACGGTCCACTGCTATTGCGCTCAAAGGATTGGTGATGATCGCGTTTTATCGCGTCGAACACTGACGGCGCGAAGTCCTTAACGCTTTTCGTCCCCGCCCAAATGCGGCATATTCACGCGCTCATGTAGAGTTCCTTCGAACCTCCAAGTAGGAGATCAAAAATGGTAGACGTTCACTGCCGCAAGGGCGGCCAAGATGCTCGTCAGCACAAACCCGATTTTTCCATCTCGCTCGACGTTGCCGAGAGGATGCTTGGCCTGCGTCGAGAATACTGGAAGGGCGTCGAGCCGCCGGCGCTGCCACGGGATCGATTTACCGACTACAAAGGGCCGGAGTACGTGCTTGCGCTCATTTCTGGCGACGAAGCAAGAGCTAGAAGCTGGCGCACAGGTTGGTACTTTGCGCCGATCTCGGTTGCGGAAGTCCGCAAGAAGCAGCGGCAATTTCGGGCAGCCGCGGCATAAACGGCGTGCCACGTCGGCGGCGGCGGGAACGGATACCGCGCCGGACTGGACGGCCGCGACGAGTTCGGGTGCGCCGTGATCGCGGGCGGTGCGGGTGGGCCTACTTGCTGCGAAGTGTGCAGGCGTCCATCAGTCGACGGCCAAGTTCGGTTGGGTAAACTTGGCTGAGAATCCTCGTTCCGCCGTAGGTCAGGTTCGAGTTCAAGCATTCAAGCCGACAAAGGTTTGACAGCGCAACTTTGACGTCCGGTTTGATGTGTTCCACGTCGCCTTCCTCGTCCCGCCCCAGAACGATCGTTTCGGGCAGGTATCGTGTGCGGACACACTCCTTGAGCAGTTTTTCCTGCGGGTACGCGTAGATACCCTGCATGATCCGTGCCTCCAGTGAGCCGAAATCTCTGAGAATCGAAACGAACGCGCGTCGCACCTCGACGTCATGATCGGCATCGCCAGCGTTCACAAGAAGGCGGGCCCACATGTCTTGAAGGTCATCGTCCTCCTCGATCGTGGCTTCACTGAGCAAGGGGATCATCACCTTGAGCGGCACGGAACGAGTCGGACCATCCATCCCGAGTTCAACGAAAAGCTCTTGGGCGCGCTTCTGCAATCGGAGTGCGCGTTCTCCTCGCACGTAGCGCAAGTGGTCTGTGACGATGCCCGATGCTTGCTCTAGTGGCCCCTCAATAAACCGGCCTATGAACTGACCCATACCTTTGACAGCGCCAGTGCCCATCTGGCCAAGGGTCGCGATTTCTTTTGCCGCTTCACTCGCCGCAATGACGGCCTTTTCCTTGTCGCTCATGTTGCAAATTACCTTTTCCTGACATCCTCACAGCCACTCGCCCCCTGAAAGCCTCTGCCTGGCCGTTGACGCGCGAAGTAGAACGAAGAAGCCCCGATACAGCCCCAGTCGTTGCTCTCGAAGCTGCTGCCACACCACTCGTGCATGTCATTGAGGGTCCTGCCGAGTCCGATGGGCGGCATCGGTACCTCGACACACTTGGGGAACTGGCGGGCAAGGCGGGCTTTCGGTGAGTGGGAACGGCGGGATACATGACTACCTATGACAGTTGCGGATATAGTGGGTATTCGCGCCCTGTCGGGTTGGCGTGCCGTACAAGATGCGGCAAAACCACTGTCTTAAAGTAGCCTCCGCTGCCCCACCCCCAGGGATTGCGCCGATAACTCGGATGACTGAATGCTTGCAATGCAATTGCATTGTCGATTTTGACTGGTTCGTAGAGGAAATAGTCAAGAAGTCTCACACCTTGAAAAATTACAACTGTAGGCTCAAGGACACGAACCGTTTCTTCAAGGATCCTCTGCCCCGCTGGTCTCATCTCTTTTGTCGCTTTGCTGGAAGTTTTGTTGGTTTTGGCGACTCGGGATTTCGGGAAGAAGTTCGTTGCGGCGAAGCAGTCGTAAATGTTTGTCACTTCGCCGGAAACGGTAATCTTGGTGTCTTCCGGCTCCCTTCCCAATGGCAACCCAAGGAACACTCTCAGGATTTGCTCCGTTCCACGGATATGCGGATTAAGTCTTTTGCGACGTTCTTCCTTCGTGTTGTTCAGAAAATGCCTTCGCCTTTCTTCAATACGGACGGGGTCTTCGTAGTATGCATCCCTGCCGACGATCAAAAGCCGGTGGCTCTTCTCACACCATTTCAAATCGAATGCGTTACCAACGTGTGGCGACACCAGCGCACCATGTAAGCACTCTTTGTCGCTGGAGCTGGTTTCCATGCCGGCCTGCAAACCAGTGTCACTTTCTAGGCCTCGGAAATAGCTGTCGATTGCTTTTCTGCGCTCATCGGTCGAACGACGGTCCAAATGCCACATCGATTTCTCCTGCCGTAATCAATCTCGCAGCGGAATGGGGGTCATGTGTGACCCCGCGCTTCCGTGACCCCGCGCTTCTGACCCCGTGCCTCATCCAACGGATTGTGTGGACATTCATCCGGCATTCGATGTGCGCCAGCCAATAGGGGCGTCGTTGGAACCGAACAACAATGGAATGCGTGTGGCAACGAACGGAAAGGCAAAAGGCAAGACCCGACCCCGAGCTTCGCACGGAATCAGCGGCGAATGGTTTGGATCGGCAGGTGTCGGACAAGCCTTATAAGTCTTTCGGCTTGTCGGCGTCTCCTGTCTTGTCGGCGGCGTCCGGCTGATTTGCCTCGGCTGCTTTATCTGCTTCGGCCGCCCTTTTTGCTTCAGCGACCTTCTTTGCCTCAGTCGCCTTCTTTGCCTTAGCCGCCTTTCTTGCCTCAGCCGCCTTTCTTGCCTCAGCAGCCTTTCTTGCCTCGGCCGCCTTGTCATTCTCGGTCGAATCCCCAGCCGCCTCCGACTTGTCGTCCGGCTGCTTGCTGTCTTCTTTCTCCGGCGCCTTCTTGTGTGGCTCATCGGGCCATGGCGCGAAGGGGAACGGTTTTTCTTCCGTAGCGAAGGTCAAAAAGACGGTGACCTGTTGGAGATAGCGGGCCAAATTGCGACCGAAGCGGATCAACTGGTCGTTCGGCTGGCCGGTAAAGAGGCTGGCGAGGAACTGGAACGCAACAACTGCGACGGTGATGAGCTCCGCCACATTGAATGCCAAAATCAAAACGACCATGTAGACCAGGCGGAGCCAGATGCTGCGCCGCGTGGCGTTCCTCTTAATGTCTCCGCTCATTCCGGTTTCTCCCTTGTCGCTCTCTGTCCGCGATCGCACTCACCGGGGCGGATCTCAATCGAATCGGTATCCGGCGAATCAGGCTCCAGATTGGGATCGATCTTAGCCAAATAGGGCGACGGCGAGAAGGGGGCGCTTCACGTTCCCAAAATTACGGTGACAGTGCACTATATAGGCATGACATGTGGCATTCTCATTACAATCTGGGCACGGCTAAATGCACTGTCACCGTTTTCGTCACCGTTTTTCACTCGATGCAATAGGAGCGTGGCCAGCCGCGATTACGGCCATGTCCCGAAAATTCCGACACAGACCCAAGCCAATTGCACGTCGGGTGGTTCCAGGGCACGATCAACTCGGCGTCGGATATCTATTTGTGAAGTCGCACTTCAGTCCCGCGGCATAGGTGGGGCCGATAGGTTCCGAGGCAGAATCAACTGGTGGAGACGCTTGATGCGTACTTGGATCGCGGCGCTATTGCTGTCGTTGCTACCGTTGACTCCGGCGATGGCCGGTGCGCAAAGCCCTATCGTTGTCGCGGGCGCAACACCGTCGCCATCGCCGTCAAGCGCGGACGCCGTGCAGGCGAAGATCGCGACGCTGGCTGGCGAGATTGAAGCGCTCGCCGCAGAGGGCGCGTTATTGACCGGCACATTGCAGGAACTGAAAGACAGCAAGCCGCAGCATCCTGGAGCGAACGCTACGTCGCAACAGATCGCAAGCCACCAAAAAGCGTTGGCGGCGTGGAAAAAGAAGGTCGAACAACTGCACAAGAAGCTCGCCAAGACGCAGGACGCGTTGAACGCCAAACAGAACGAGTTGGAAAAACTGCAAAGCAAACTGACGAAAGCGCAAGCGAAGGATCTAGAGAAAGTCCGCAAACAGTTGGAAGCCGCAAAAGCCGCGCTGGCGAATACACGCCATTCGGCAAGTAAGCTGTCGAAATAAACCCGTTACGGATTCAGCGTGGCACGGTCTTAGGTTTTGCGGGGGCACAAAACTTGATTGCTCGGCGGACATGTCATTGCCATCACTCAACCATGATGGATCCCGATCCCACAACTTCTTGCAGAACGGGGGGCAAATCGTTCCATTTGCCCCGCCCAATGGATGGTGTGGACAATCACCCGGCATTCGCTGTGCGCCAGCCAAAAGAGACGTCATTGGAACCCATCCGCAATGGAAGGGGTGTGACAACGAAGGCAAAGGCAAGACCCCAAGCCTTTACGGTTCGGTTCACGCGGGATCAGCGCGACTCCCATTCGGTATCGGGGTCCAGCGGAAAGACCGGCCGGGGCAGGCCGCGCCAGGTGAAGCGCGAGAGGACCGGACTGGTCAGGCCGGGGGTGTCGACCTCGACCACCTGCTCCGCCGCGAACCAGGGCGCGAAGCCGGCGCGGAAATGGCCGCGCGATTTGACACAGACCGTGCGTGCCGCGCCGATGTCGAGGCCGAACTGCTCGAAAAACTTGGGGTCGGCGGTTTGTTGGCGTTTACTGATGACGACGACTTGCACGCCCCCCTCGCCGCCAATCTCTAGCAGCGCGGACGGCCCCAGCCGCAGCTGGGTGTCCTTGTAAATGCCGAGCCGGCCGACAATGTTGCCGTCCGCCAGGGCGACCACCCGGGCCTCGGCGGCGAATTCCTTGGCCTGTTCGCTTTCGCCGGCGCGGTTGAAACGCGCCAGAAAGCGCCCGCCATGCCCCACTTCATGGGCTTCGCTGGCCAGGGCGGGATCGACGAAGGAGCCCATGAGGACCGAACGCGCGGCGGCCTTGACCAGGGCCGCGAGCAGCCAGGTGGTGTTGCCGCCGCCGCCGCCGCCCGGATTGTCCGCCACCTCGGCGATGATCACGGCCGGCAGGCCGGGATCGCGGCCGCGCGCGACGGCCAGGGCCACCGCGCCCTCCAGCGCGGTCAAGGGCTTCTGAAATTCCTGCCGCCACGACCAGACCTTTTCGGCGATTTCGTCGGCCAGGGCGTCGGCCGCGGTTTGCTCGTCGCGAGCGGTGACGACGATTGAAAGGCCGCACTTGGGCGAGTCGCTGAAGGCGAAACCGCCCAGGACCGAGACGTTGAGGATGGTGC
>JAJFGM010000786.1 GCA_021776145.1 Kiloniellaceae bacterium
GCGCTTTTCCACCGACGGCAACACGGTCTTTTTATCCATGGCGCAGGCCGGCAACAGCGAGATCTATTCCCTGGACCTGCGCACCCGCGCGGTGCAGCGCTTGACCAATCATCCGTCGATCGATACTTCGCCTTCGGCATCGCCCGATTCGCGACAAATCGTATTCAATTCGGATCGCGGCGGCCGCGCCCAGCTTTATGTCATGGAGGCCGATGGTAGTGATGTCAGGCGCATCAGCCGCGGCAAGGGAAGTTACTACACGCCAGTCTGGTCGCCGCGCGGCGACCTCATTGCTTTTACTCGACAATATCAGGGCGAGTTCTACATCGGCGTGATGGGCACTGACGGAACCGGCGAGCGCATGTTGGTGCGCGACTATGACGTCGAGGCGCCGACTTGGGCGCCCAATGGCCGCGTTCTTTCATTCTTCCGGCAGGGCCGCGCAAATGAGCGTGGACAAATTACAAGCAAGATTTACACGATAGATTTGACAGGATTTAACGAAAGGGAAGTAATCACGCCGATAGACGCTTCAGATCCAGCTTGGTCCCCCTTGATTCCCTAGGATTTCGCCGGTATGTATATACGCTGTTAACCAATCCTTGGTACGACCACGCTGTTTGGGCGGCCCGGCTTCAAGGGCGGCCTCACGACTATCGGTATCAGGCCAACTGATCTCCCAAAATTTTTCGGAGATGTCTTGAGAGGGCAAACTATGCGTTTTAAGTTCCTCAGCCTCTTTGCTGCAATCTTGCTGCTCAGCGCTTGCGAGACCCCATCAGAGGAAGGTTCGGATTCCACCAGCACGGGCTCGACGTCGTCGACGTCGACGAGCACTGCGACACAGGCTCCCGCCACTACGATTCCTGGTCCGGCGGCGGGAAGTCAGGAAGACCTGACGGTGCAGGTCGGTGATCGTGTCTTCTTCGATTTCGACAAGAGTGATCTGACGTCGGAATCCCAGAATACGCTGCAAAGGCTGGCGGTCTGGCTGAACGGCAACCCGTCCACGACCTTGACAATTGAAGGTCATTGCGACGAACGCGGCACCCGAGAGTACAACCTGGCGCTTGGCGAACGTCGTGCCAATTCGGTTCGGGATTTTCTGGTGGCTCTGGGAATAAACCCCAATCGGGTCGGAACAATAAGTTTCGGCAAGGAGCGACCTGCCGTGCTGGGTTCAAACGACAGCGCTTGGGCACAGAACCGCCGCGGCGCCTTCGTCGTCAACTAAGCACACGCCAGATACGTTATCGGGCTGAGTTCTGCCTGGCTTCGCGCGACGCGCCGAGGCCGGGCAGAATATTTTTTGACCCTGTGCCGCAAGCCGCGGCATTGAGGGGTCGGCCCGATATCACGGGGCTGGCCTGATAACACGGGCCTGGCCTGATAACACGGGCAAGCAATGGCATCCGGTTCGTGCCACCCTTCGGGTATCGCGGGGCGGTCCTTGCGGGGATGTGTCGCACTCATGGCCGTGCCCGAAACGACCCCGGAACGATCATGGCCGTGCCATAAAGTTGACACGAAGCGGCGTCATGAAGAACAAGGGTTCGAACGGGAGTCGATTTATCGCATCGACCCGAGGTGGATCGGCGCGACTCTTTGCGTCCGGGAGGGTAGCCGTGCCGCGCGGCTTACTTGTTTCTTTCGAACCAAACGCGCACCTTGTTTCAAGATGGAGCCCCGGGTTCGGCTGGAGCCCTGGTTTCGGTTTCAGCCCCTGGGTGGCCGACACCAAAACTTCCTACCGGTGAGGCAAAAAAATGACCGCGCCCAAAGTTCTTATGTCCCGAGTTCACCGCGCCCCGCGCCGCGGATATCCCCTTGCAGCAATGCTGGCTGTTATCGTGTCGCTACTGGTGATGCCCGTGGCCGCTCAGGATTCGCAGCTGCAGGCTTTAATCGATCGCATCGACCGCCTGCAGGGCGAATTCAACACCATGCAACGGGCGGTTTACCGCGGCGAGGAGATCCCGGCGCCGGCGGCGCCGCTGCCCTCCGACGATCTGACGCCGACTCAGGCGGCCCGAATCGAGCTGCGATTGTCGCAATTCGAGGCCGAGCTGCGCGCCTTGACCGGTCAGCTCGAGGAGATGGGCTTTAGCATGGACCGTGTTGCCGGCCGCTTGGACAGACTCGTGGCCGACGTCGATCAAAGACTGCAGAGGCTCGAATCGGGGCAGCCGGTGGCGGGCGGTCAGGTCGTCGATCAGAATTCCGGCCAGCAGGTCGCCGCTGCCCAGGACAGCGGCCAGCCCAACTTCGACAGCGGGCCGAAGACGCTCGGCACGATCAGCCAGGGCGACCTCGAAGCCTTTCAAAGCCAGTCCGTCGAACAAGCGTCGCCAAGTGCCGAGACGGTACAGACGGCCGCGGCGGGCGGCTATCGATTGCCCGGCGACACGCCGAGCGAGCAGTACAAACACGCTTTTGGGCTGCTTCGCCAAGCCAACTACAGCGAAGCGGAATTGGCCCTTGGCGCCTTCGTCGAGCAGTATCCGACGGACCCTTTGGCCGGCAATGCGAAATATTGGCTGGGCGAAACCTACTATGTTCGCGGCGACTACCAGCAAGCCGCGGTGACCTTTGCCGAGGCCTATCAGCAGTACCCGGACAATTCCAAGGCACCGGACAATCTCTTAAAACTGGGTATGTCATTGTCGTCCCTGGGCAGCACCGCCGATGCCTGCGGCACCCATGCGGAACTCCTCAAGCGCTACCCCAACGCCGCCACCACCGTGGTGCAGCGGGCAACCCAAGAGCGGCAACGCCTGGCTTGCCCCTAAGGGTCTGTTGAGGACCTAGTGGTGCATTTGGCGGGAGCACTTTTACGCCAGGGCGAGGAGCGCGTGGCGCCCCAGTCGAGCCCAATGGGGTGGGGCCCCACAAGCTGCGCGCGACGCGGCCCTGGTGTAAATGCGCCCCGCCCGTACGGGGTCGGCCCAATTGGACCGCAGACGCGTCGCTCCCAAATGCGACGCCTTGGGTTGAATATGCTTGGGCATGTCCTGCCTCCTCGCTCCGCCCTGCGGGCCAATTTGGCCAGTGGGCGTCCTGGGGCCAAATGCATCACTAATTCCACAACAGACCCTAAGCCGAGCCCAAGAGCCGTCGCTGGCGACGCGAGCTGGTGAATTGGGCATGGCATGAGCCACCGTCAGGCCGATAGGGCCGAAACCGAACACCAGCCACTGGGGGCAGAGGAATTCGCGGCCGCCATGCGGGAACTCGGCCCGTTCGAGCCGCAGGCCTATGTCGCTGTTGCGGTCTCCGGCGGTGCCGTCAGCTTGGCGCTTGCCCTTCTTTTGCATGATTGGACGCCGGCGCGCGGCGGCCGCATTTTAGCCCTCACCGTCGACCACCGGCTAAGGCCCGCCGCGGCGGGCGAGGCGCGCTG
>JAJFGM010000787.1 GCA_021776145.1 Kiloniellaceae bacterium
CCTGGTCAGGCGTGCTCTCGAATGAAATCGATCGCATCCTTGACGGTTACAATCTTCTCGGCCGCATCGTCCGGAATTTCGCACCCGAATTCTTCTTCGAACGCCATAACGAGTTCGACCGTATCAAGGCTGTCAGCCCCCAGGTCATCGATGAAGCTCGCGGTATCGGTGACCTTTCCGTCATCGACGCCCAAATGTTCGACAACAATCTTTTTTACGCGATCTGCGATGTCGTTGCTCATTACCCTTAGCCCTCAGATTTTTTGGCGCGTGCCGACGGTCGATGATGCCCGGCGGGAAGGAATTGACCCCAATCGCCCGCAAGGCGCCGCCTCTTATCATAGATCCGGTAGAATTGCCAACGCTCAACGAATGTCTTTCGTCGAGCCGTCTAGGCTCCCCCCGTGTGGAGCTATATCATGGCCATTCCCCCATTCACATGCAAGGTTTGGCCGGTAACGTAGGATGCTTCTTCACTGGCCAGGTAAGCGACAGAGGCGGCGATGTCGGCGACGCCGCCGAGCCGCGCAGCCGGGATGCTTCCCAGAAGCTTCTCGCGCTGGGCTTCGGGCAAGGCATCGGTCATCGCAGTTTCGATGAATCCCGGGGCCACGCAATTGACCGTGATCTGGCGCGAAGCAACTTCTTGCGCCAGAGATTTCGACATTCCGATCATGCCGGCCTTCGAGGCGGCGTAGTTAGCTTGGCCGGCATTGCCGGTGACGCCAACGATCGACGTGATGCCTATGATGCGGCCCCACCGCCGTTTCATCATGCCTCGCAAGCACGCCTTGCTGAGGCGAAAAGCGGCGCCAAGGTTAACGGCCAGAACCAGATCCCAGTCCTCATCCTTCATGCGCATCGCCAGCCCGTCGCGGGTCAGACCGGCGTTGTTGACGAGAATATCGAGCTGCCCCATCGCCGCCTCGGCCCGCTTCGGCAACTCTTGCACGGCTTCGGAATCCGTCAAGTCGCAAGCCAGTACATGCGCTCTATCTCCCAGGTCCGCGGCCAAACTCCGCAGGGCGTCGACCCGCGTACCGGTCAGGCCAACCACAGCACCCTGACCATGCAGGACGCGGGCAATTTCGCCACCAATCCCGCCCGATGCGCCGGTTACCAGCGCCGCCTTGCCACCTAGATCGAACATCGAATCAAGCCCTCCCGAGCCATTGCCTGTTGCGGCGCCCACCGAATTCCGGCGCCCGGTGCTGTCCCAGGATGGATCCTGAACACCCTAAATCGGCTTCTACCCCTATAGTGCCTTCAATAATGCCTCGACTTCGTCCGGCGCGCCGGCATTCAGGCTCGTCATCTCCCTATCGATGCGTCGAGTCAGTCCGCTCAGAACCTTGCCGGCGCCCAACTCCACCAGGGTTTCGACTTCCTCGCCGCGCATATAGTTGACGGACTCGCGCCAGCGCACCCGACCCGTCACCTGCTCCACCAGATGTTGGCGCAGGACATCGCAATCGCCGACCGCCTCCGCCGCTATGTTGGTGACCACCGGCAGGGCCGGTGGCTTAAGTGCAACCTCGGCCAGCGCCTCGGCCATGGCATCGGCGGCGGGGGCCATCAGCGAACAATGAAAAGGCGCCGAGACCGGCAGCAACACGGAACGCCGAACGCCTTTGTCCTTGGCCACCTGGATGGCGCGTTCGACCGCGGCGGCGGCGCCGCTGATCACCACCTGCCCCGGCGCGTTGTCATTGGCGATGGCTAAGATCTCGCCGCCTGGACCCTCTGCCAAAGCAGCGTCGACAATCGCCTGCACGTCCTCCAGATCGGGTCCCAATATTGCCGCCATGGCACCGGCACCGACCGGCACAGCCGCCTGCATGGCCTGGCCACGCAGCTTCAGCAAGCGCGCCGCATCGACGATTTCCAGGGTCCCTGCCGCTGCCAGGGCTGAATATTCGCCAAGGGAATGGCCGGCCACGAAGCTGCCCTTGTCCGGCAAGCGCAGCCCGCCCTCGATTTCCAGCACGCGCACCATGGCCAGGGATACCGCCATCAATGCCGGCTGTGCGTTCTCGGTCAGGGTCAGCTCTTCTTCCGGTCCCTCGAACATCAACCGGGACAGATGCTGACCCAGCGCTTCGTCGATCTCTTCGAACAGGTGCCGAGCCGTCGGGAATGCCTCTGCCAGGGCAAGGCCCATGCCGACCGCCTGGGACCCCTGGCCCGGGAAGACAAACGCCAGGCTCATACCTACTCTCCTTGTTATCGATCCGGGCCTTGTTAACATTCCGGATCTGCGACCGGCTCGAAAGTGTCGCCGTTCAGGTTTTTCGATCCGCCGCGGGCCGACCAGAGATAGCGTCTCAATCTTCCCTGATCAAGCGCCGCATAGCCCGATTCGGCGCCGAATTTGGCGCTTCCCGGCTGGCCAGGCCAGGCTTTGGAAAAGATCGGCGACAGGCCGCAGGCGAGCCTTGCGCGTCTAAGTGTATCGTGTATAGTCCGCCGCTCCTTGGCCCGGGATCGAGCCAATGGAGACCACATAACTCCTTGCCGGCCAACAACGCAACGAGCGGTCCTTGCGACCGCTGCATTGGGGGCCGGCTAGGGTCGGAAGGCTGAATCTCAGCGCCGCCCCGCCAATAGCCATAAGGAGCCGAAAGACGATGGCACTATACGAGTGCGTGTACATCGCACGCCAGGACATCTCGGCGACCCAGGTCGAGACGCTGACCGAGACCTTCTCGAAGATCATCGAGGACAACGGTGGACAGGTCGGCAAAAAAGAATACTGGGGCCTTCGCACCCTCGCCTACAAGATCAACAAGAACCGCAAGGGCCACTATGTCCTGATTAATCTGGACGCGCCCGCCGAGGCGGTTCACGAGATGGAACGGAACATGCGCATCAACGATGACGTGATGCGCTACCTTACCTTGCGAGTGAATGAACTTGAGGAAGGTCCTTCGGTCATCATGCAGAGCCGAGGCGGCCGCGATGACCGAGGCGGACGAGGCGACCGGGGTGGTGGACGTTACGGCGACCGCGGACCCGATCGCGGCGGCGACCAGGCCAAGGCGAGCGATGGAGATAGCGCCGGAAGTCAGCCGCGCCAGGAGAAACCTGTCCAGACCGCGACCGCTGAAGGAGAGAAAGC
>JAJFGM010000788.1 GCA_021776145.1 Kiloniellaceae bacterium
GTCCGCAGATCATTATCTACTGCGAGATCGAGAACGACGTCCGCGTCTCGCTCGTTTTTGCCCGGGAATTCGGCCTTCGCGTGACCTGCCGCTCCGGTGGCCATAGCTCGGCCGGCTGGTCGGCCAGCGGTGCGATGATCCTCGATACCAGTCGCCTCAACAGCCTTTATGTCGACGTCGAGCGAAATTGTCTGGTGGCGGGTGCGGGTGCCAACTTCGCGAAGCTGAGCAAGGTCCTCGACAACCACAAAATGCACATTCCGACCGGCGGCTGCGCTGGGGTCTGCCTGGCCGGCTTCATGCAGGGCGGCGGTTACGGCTTTACCTCCCGCGAATTCGGCATGAATTGCGACACTGTCCTGGCAATAAAAGTCATGCTGGCCGACGGACGGACCGTAATCGCCGATGAAACCCAAGACAGCGACCTCTTCTGGGCGGTGCGCGGCGGCACCGGCAACACTTTCGGGGTCCTGTTGGAGATCACCTACCGGCTCCAGGATCTCTGGAAAGTATGGGGATTTGCCATGCGATGGGACGACAGGGAGGCCGCGGCCGCCGCCCTGGTGGAACTGCAGGAGAATTTCATGATCTCCGGCGCTTCGCCGAAATTGGGCTACCAAGCTGGCCTGGTGCTCGTCGACGGCAAGCCGCGCTTCATCCTGCGCGGTATGTATCACGGCAGCAGCGAAGACGGAAAAGCGGCGATCGCCGCGCTGCGGGCCATGGGCCAAGACCCGCTGGTCATGGAAAAGCGCGGCAGCTATTTAGAGCTCAACGAATTCCTCTTGGATCACCCGACACCGCTTCCCGAGGCGCCCGAAGGTTTGTTCGAGGACAAGCGCAGCGACTATATCGTCAAGCCCCTGGCCGCGTCCGACTGGCTGGCGATCATCGATCGCCTGGCGGCCGCGCCCCCTAACCCCTGGGCCAATATCGGGATCGAGCCTTATGGCGGGGCAATCAACGCCTATGCGGCCGACGGCAACGCCTTCATTCATCGCGACACTTACATGAACTTTTTCGTCGAGGTCTTTTGGAAAGAAGCGCGCGAACAGGCTGCCACGGAAGCCTGGCTCGGCGCGTTCATGGACTTCGTCGCGCCGTTCGGCAACGGGCACGCCTATCAGAACTATCCCAGTCCCGGCCAAGCGGATGAAAGAGAGCGCTTCTGGGGCCATGCCCTGACGCGCTTGGCCGCGGTCAAGCAAACGTACGATCCCGAGAACTTTTTCAATCACACTCAAAGTGTCTTGCCCGCTTAGCACCGGGGCCGCCAAGGACCGACCTCCCCTCTCGCTGGTCCGTTCACCCTGTGGGGCCTGAATGTGGGTCCGCAATCAGCTGAGTCGAACGGCGCCCAGTGTTTCGAGGCAGCGGTGCTCGACGACATCTGCCCCGCCATTGGACGGGAGGGTTCGCTGTTCGCCATCGCGGCGCGGATTTTGGAAGCCGTCGCCTTGGTATTGCTTTTCCAAGAGCCATCGCTGCTCTGCGGCTTATTGGGTGATCGTCAGAGCGCATCGTTGAGGTAACGAGACAGGGTTTCTTGCGTTCCATGAGCCCAGAGCGCCCGCAAGGCATGGCCGAAGGATGCGCGGAACGGCTCGGTGCGGCCGAGCTCGCCGTAAATGTCGTCCATGGCGAGCCAGGCCATCGGATCCTCCCGGGCGACCCTGGCGACGGACATCAAGCGGCCCCAATTAGGGTCGTTCGGTTCGATCGCGGCGCCCCGCTCGGTTTCGCCATGGCAATAGCGGCACCACAAGGCGGATACGAGCGCAAGTCCGGTCACCTTGGCGCCGACCGACAGCCGGTCAATGATCGAAGGTATGATGAATTTTGGCTGGCGGTTCGATCCGTCGAAGCAAAGCCGCTGAATAGTGTCAGCGATCTTTGGATTGGCGAACCGCGATTCGATCAGCCGGTAGTAGTCCTCGAGGTCTGTATCTGGGACCGGCGGAACCACGGGGATGATCTCGTCCCCGACCAACTTTCTCAGGAATTGGCGCAGCAGAGGATTCTTCATTGCCTCGTGCACGAAGTGGATACCCATCATCCCGGCGGGATAGGCGATCGCCGAATGCCCGCCGTTCAGGATGCGGATCTTCATGTGCTCGTAGGGCGTCACGTCGGCAGCGAACTGCACGCCCACGGTCTCCAGTGCCGGACGACCGGATGGAAAATCGTCCTCCAGCACCCATTGCGAGAAATCCTCGCAGAACACCGGCGCGGCGTCTTCGATGCCAAAATTGGCGGCAAGGAACTCATGCTCGCGAGCGCCGGTCGCCGGCGTGATACGGTCGACCATGGAATTCGGGAAGGCGACGTTTTCATCGACCCAAGCGGCGAAGCCTGGATCCACCAGGCGGGCAAATCCCGCCACTGTGTTTCGGGCAACGCCGCCGTTGTGGGGGATGTTGTCGCACGACATGACGGTGAAAGGCGGTATTCCCGCCGCCCGCCTCCGGCTCAGTCCCGCGGCGATCAGGCCGAACACCGTTCGCGGGGCGTTCGGCGCCTCGACATCCGCGCGGACAGCCGGATCATCTGGATCGAACCGCGCCGTAGCCGGGTCGATGAAGTAACCGCCCTCGGTCACGGTCAGCGAGACAATCCGTATGGCCGGGTCGCTCAGGCGCGCTACGATGGCCGCGGCGTCGCCAATGGGAAGGATATGCGTCATCGCGCCGGTGATCCGCGCCGTGCTTTTCTCGGCCGATTGCTCGACCACCGTAGTCAGGTAGTCCTGTCCGGCCAGCGCGTCACGCATCTGGCTGTCCGAAGGCATCACCCCCGCCCCGACGATGGCCCAGTCGTGATCGCGACCTCGGTTGAAGAGGCGATCGAGATAGACCGCCAGATGCGACCGGTGAAAATTACCCACACCGAAATGCAAGATACCGGGCGTGAGCGCGGCACGGTCGTAATGGGGCACGCTCGCGGTCGAAATTCTGTTGAGCGTCTCCAGCGAGAGTCTTGTGGTCATATGTCGCCTCAGCTCATCCAATTGCCGCCGTCGACGTTGTAAGTCTGGGCAACGACATAATCGGAGTCGCGACTGGCCAGGAACACGGCCATCCCCGTCAGATCCTCCGCGGTACCCATGCGGCCGAAGGGCACGGCCGCGCCGACAAGCTTCTTTTTCTCGCCCGGCGGGCGCTCTTCGTGGTTCGCGTAGAGCGCATCGACGCCGTCCCAGTGCTCACCATCGACAACGCCGGGCGAGATGGCATTCACGTTGATTCCATGCCGGATCAAATCAAGGCCGGCCGATTGAGTGAGGCTGATGACGGCGGCCTTGGTGGCGCAATAGACGGCGACCAGAGGCTCGCCACGCCGCCCGGCCTGGCTCGCCATGTTTATGATCTTGCCGCCCTTGCCGCGGGCGATCATGGATCGCGCCACGGCTTGCAGGGTGAATAGCACGCCGCCAACGTTGACCGCGAACAGACGGTCATAGTTCTCCGATGTGATCTCCACAATGGGCGCGGCGTCGAAGAGAGCGGCGTTGTTCACCAGGATATCAATCCCATTGGCACGCTCCTCGACCGCTTGCACGGCTGCGTCGATGGAAGCTTTGTTGGTGACATCCATTTCGATTGCGTAGGCGCCGGCACCAATTTCGACCGCGCTCTTGCGGACTCGGTCGCCGTCGATGTCGGCAAGCGCGACCGTTGCGCCCTCCCGGACGTACGCCTCCGCGAAGGCTTTGCCGATACCGCGCGCGGCGCCGGTGATCAGCGCCGACTTTCCCAGCAAGCGCCGCACTACATCGCCAAACCGTCTGGGCCGAAGCGATGCAGCTTGTCCGGCTGAGGAGTCAGGTAGACACGGTCCCCGTGAGATAGCCCGAATTCTCCGCTGGCCCGCGCCGTGATCGTTGCCATTCCCTCGACCTGCACATGGAGAAAGGTGTCGGATCCAAGGTGTTCGGCGACTCCGACAACACCTGCCCAGGCACCGCTCTCGGTCGAGAGGTCGATGTGTTCAGGGCGAATTCCGACGGTCGTTGCGTCGTGTTTCGCCGCCTCCGCGCCTTCAACCAGATTCATCCGCGGCGAACCGATGAAACCCGCGACGAAGACGTTCGCCGGCGAACGGTAAAGTTCCAGGGGCGAGCCGACTTGTTCGATGTTCCCCCTATCGAGTACGACGATCTTGTCGGCCATGGTCATGGCTTCGACCTGATCATGCGTTACGTAGATCATTGTCGTTTCCAATTGCTGATGGAGCTCACTGATCTCCAACCGCATATTCCCACGCAGCGCAGCGTCCAGGTTCGACAAGGGTTCATCGAATAGAAAGGCGTCGGGCTCGCGGACAATCGCGCGGCCGATGGCGACGCGCTGTCGCTGACCGCCTGAGAGTTGGCCCGGTCGCCGATCCAGATAGTCCGTAAGGTTCAGAATTTTCGCGGCGTCCCTTACCTTGCTGTCGATCGTCGCCTTGTCCATCTCGGCCATCTTGAGTGGGAAGGCAATGTTCTTGTAAACGCTCATATGGGGATAGAGCGCATAGGACTGGAACACCATGGACAGCCCGCGTTTGGCGGGCGGCAAGCCGGTGGCGTCCTTTCCGTCGATGTGGATCGCCCCTCCCGAGACATCCTCCAGCCCGGCGATCAGCCGCAGCAGCGTCGATTTCCCGCAGCCAGATGGTCCGACGAAGACCACAAACTCTCCATCCGCGATCTCCAGATCGACTCCGGGGATGACCGTTACGTAGCCGAAATTCTTCGAGACGTTGTTCAGAGTGATGCTTCCCATCTTTTTCGTTCCTTCGAGTTACTTGACGGCGCCGAACGTCAGGCCGCGCACGAGCTGTTTTTGCGAGAACCAGCCGAGAACCAAAATAGGCGCGATTGCCATCATTGATGCGGCGGAGAGCTTGGACCAGAACAAGCCCTCGGGACTGGAATAGGATGCGATGAACGCGGTTAACGGCGCCGCGCTAGCGGCGGTCAGGTTCAATGTCCAGAACGCCTCGTTCCAGGCGAGGATGATGTTCAAGAGCAGCGTGGAGGCAATTCCGGGGACCGCCATCGGTGCCAGCACATAGACGATTTCTTTCGCCAGGGTCGCGCCGTCCATCCGGGCCGCCTCCAGGATCTCGCCCGGGATCTCCTTGAAGTAGGTGTAGAGCATCCAGACGATGATCGGCAGGTTGATCAGCATCATCACCAAGACGAGCCCGCCGCGGGTATCCAGCAGCCCCCAGTCACGGAACAGCAAGTAGATCGGCACCAGCACGCCGACAGGCGGCAGCATCTTGGTGCTGAGCATCCACATGAGGATGTTCTTGGTGCGTTTGGTTGGCGAGAACGCCATCGACCAGGCCGCCGGAACCGCGATCAGCAAGCCCAGGATGCAGGAGCCGAATGCGATGATGACCGAATTCATAAAGTGCTTGAAATAGTCCGAGCGGATCTGGACCTCGATGTAGTTTTCCAGGGTCCACTGAAACATCAAGAAACTCGGCGGCGTGGCGATCGCCTCACCCTCCGCCTTGAAGCTGGTCAGGAATGTCCACAGGATCGGAAAAAACAGAATGAATCCGATGCTCCAGCCGATCGCGGTGAACAATGTCTTGCGTCTTGAGGAAACTGCGCGCGCCATGGTCTCACGCCTCCAGGTTTTTGCCGACAATGCGGATGAGGAAAAAAGCGACGATATTCGCGAGGATCACGGCAATAATGCCGCCCGCCGAGGCACCGCCGACATCGAACTGCAGAAGCGCTTGCGCATAGACGAGAAACGCGATGTTGGTGGTCGCGGTGCCCGGCCCGCCGTTCGTCGTCACCAGAATTTCGGCGAAAATGCTGAGCAGGAAAATCGTCTCGATCAGGACCACAACGGTGATCGCCCGCGCCAGATGAGGCAGCGTGATGTAACCGAAGATCGCGACAACCCCGGCACCGTCCATCTCCGCTGCTTCCTTCTGTTCTTGATCCAACGACTGCAGGGCGGTCAGGATGATCAAGGTCGCGAAGGGTAACCACTGCCAGGCAACGATCATGATGATCGACATCAAAGGCAGGGTCGCGAACCAGTCGATCGGCTCGACTCCAAGCAAATTGGCGAACCAAGCAAAGAGGCCGTTGACCGGGTGCATAAGCATGTTTTTCCACACCAGCGCGGAGACGGTCGGCATCACGAAGAAGGGTGCGATCACGAGCAGCCGGACCATCCCCTGACCGAAGAACGGCTGGTCGAGGAGGATGGCGAGGAAGACGCCGCCGACCACCGTAATCAACAAAACACCGCCAACCAGCAGCAATGTGTTTGCCAGCGCCGCGACAAAGGCAGGGTCGGTCAGGAAGAACTCGTAATTAAAGAAGCCGACCCATTCCTCCATTCCCGGCATCAGCAGATTGTAGTCCAGGAAAGAAAAGTAGAGGGTCATCGCAAGAGGTATGATCATCCACGCGAGAAGCAGGACGACCGCGGGCGACATCATCGCGCGCGCGGAAGTTTGGGTGTGAAGCGTCGCCATCGGTTCTGCCTCCTTGAATAGGAATCGGATCAGCGCAAACTCTTTGATGCCGGCCCACGATGCAACGAACGTGGACCGGCCCCGAAAAAAATCGGTTATTTAATGTAGCGGCTCTTCTTCATCTGACGGAGAGTCAGCGCTTGAGCGTTCTGCAGTGCCTGTTCGGCCGACATCTGCCCGGCAAGCGCCGCCGCGAATTGTTGCCCGACAGCGGTTGCGATTCCCTGGAATTCGGGAATGGCGACGAATTGCACGCCGACATAGGGTACGGGATCAACCGTCGGATTGTTCGGATCAGCCGCATTGATCGATTCCAGCGTCTTTTGAGCGAAGGGCGCCGCTGCAAGATATTCGGCATTCTCGTATAGCGAAGCGCGGGTGCCCGGAGGCACATTCGCCCAACCCTCCTTGGACGCGACAAGGGCGAGATAGTCCTTGTTGGTCGCCCAGGCGACGAACTTCTTGGCCGCGTCGATTTTCTTCGAGCCTGCCGGGACGGCGAGCGACCATGCCCATAGCCAATTTCCACGTTTGCCGAGCCCGGTGTCAGGCGCCAGCGCGAACCCAACCTTGTCGGCCACCTGGCTTTCCGCCGGATTGGTCACAAACGAAGCCGCAACGGTGGCGTCGATCCACATGCCGCATTTTCCAGTTTGGAAAAGCGCCAGATTTTCGTTGAAGCCATTCGATGACACGCCCGGAGGCCCAGCGTCCTTCAATACATTGAGGTAGAAGTTGAGCGTCTCGCTCCAGGCTTCGGAGTCGAACTGCGGCATCCAATTTTCATCGAACCAGCGGGCGCCGAAGGAGTTCGACATGGCGGTCAGGAGCGCCATGTTCTCGCCCCAACCGGCCTTACCCCGCAAGCAGATGCCATAGACCTCGTTCGCCTTGTCCGTCATCTTGTGCGCGGCGTCCGCGATGAAGCTCCAAGTCGGTGCGTCTGGCATTTCGAGGCCAGCCTTCGACATGAGGTCCGTACGGTACATAACCATCGAGCTTTCACCGTAGAATGGCGCCGCGAAAAGCGAGCCATCCATCGAAAGGCCGCCGCGAATGGCCGGCAGCAGATCGTCGATGTCATAGTCATCGCCGAGGTCGTCGAGGGCGACGAGCCAGCCTTGTTTGGCCCATATCGGAACTTCGTAGGTGCCGATCGTCATTACGTCATACTGACCTCCGTTGGTGGCAATGTCGGTCGTGACGCGCTGGCGAAGAATATTTTCCTCGAGAGTCACCCACTCGAGATCAATGCCGGGGTTCTTCGAGGTGAAATCATCCGCCAGCTTCTGCATCCGGACCATATCGCCATTGTTCACCATCGCGATTGTGATCGTCTCGGCCTGCGCCGTATGACTCATCCCGGCAATAGCGGCCACGGGGATCAACCATTTCATCAATTTCATCAACTTCATCACTTCCTCCCTAGTTTATGCGGGTCTTGGTCAGTGCGTTATGCCCGGTGCTCCATGTCGCCGCCCGCGGCGGACGGCCGGACCCGGTTCGGTAATTGCTTCTTCGGCTTCATGCCGACTCCCTTTCGAGCAGGTCGTGTGACGTGGGCAGGTTTGCGCCGCGGCGCGTGCAGGTAATGGCGGCGGCCTGGGCGGCGCGGCCAAGCAACGCGATC
>JAJFGM010000789.1 GCA_021776145.1 Kiloniellaceae bacterium
GGGTAGCCGGATGCCAGGGCGGTTAATGCCCCGGGGTCGGAGTCGCGGCCGCTCAACGCTCGGGCAAGAGACTCCATGCCGGGATTGTGCGCGATCAGCATGAGCCTCCGAACCGCTTTCGGGACACCCTGTATCATCGCCAACAGGCGCTCCGGCGAAGCCAGATAAAGGCCGGCGTCCGAGGCCATTTCGACGCCGTCGGGGAGTTGCTCGGCGACGAGATCCCAGGTCTGCTTGGCGCGTAGAGCGGCCGAACAGAGGGCCAGGTCGGGCGCCAGCCCTTCGTGTCGTACATAGGCACCGACGCGTAGCGCGTCGGCGCGTCCGCGCGGCGCCAGCGGGCGGTTGATGTCGTCGCGTGTCGAGTGCTGGCCGTCGGCCTTCGCGTGGCGCAGAAGCAAAAGCGTCTTCATTCCCACAGTGAAGCAGAAAGCGCAGCCGCAGGCGAGCCAAAGCTGTTTGGTGTCACGCCGACTTTGTGTTTGCCTGTCGATCGAATTTAATCCCGCGGCCGGCGGCCCGAATCAACCATTGCGATCGGCGGAAAAGCAACGAGGCCCGCGGACGTATCCGCGGGCCTCGCTTGTTCGAAGCGCTGGTCTTCGTTTAGTCGACGAGAGACAAATTCTCCGCCGACTGCTTGCCGTTCCGGCCGGCCTGCAGTTCGAAGCGAACGCGTTGGCCTTCTTCCAGATTGTCGAGATTGGCACGCTGAAGCGCTGTGATGTGCACGAAGGCGTCATTCGTGCCGTCGTCAGGCTGGATGAAGCCGAATCCCTTAACGCCGTTGAACCATTTAACGGTACCAGTAGCCATTTGTATTTCCTTCAAGGTCTATTCGCCGCTACTAGAAGTCGCGGCGGTGTCCACTCAGTTTTCAACGATGTCCGGGAGTAGTGTGGCTAAATCCAAGCGATGCAGCGGCATACGCCGGGTCTTCGTAAACTGATGGGGCTAATATGACGCCGATCAACGGAAACGCAAGAACCTTCTGCGATGGCTCTTTGACGAAGGCGGAGCCTCTCGCGCCGCATGCGAGCCAACGGCCGGCCTTACGGCTTGACCGGTTCCAGACGCAGGATGCGGCCTTCGTCGCTGTCTGTCAGCAGATAAATGTATCCGTCGGGTCCCTGTCGAACGTCGCGGATACGCTCGCCATGGTCCTGCAGCAGCCGTTCTTCCTCGACCACAGCCTCGCCGTTCAGCACCAGGCGTGAAAGCAGCCGGAATTTCAAGGCGCCAATCAGAAGGTTGCCGCGCCACTTGGCAAAGACGTCGCCGCTGTAAAAGGCCATGCCCGACGGCGCGATGGAGGGGTCCCAATAGTATATCGGCTGCTCCATACCTTCATTGTGCGTACCGACGCCTATGCGGCCGCCGCCGTAGTGGCGGCCATAGGAGATGACCGGCCAGCCGTAGTTGGCGCCAGCGCGCGGAATGTTCACTTCGTCGCCACCGCGGGCGCCGTGCTCGTGTATCCACAGTTTGCCGCTCTGGGGGTGCAGGGCGGCACCTTGTGGATTGCGGTGCCCGAATGACCAGATTTCGGGCCGGCTTCCGGCCTGTCCGACAAAGGGATTGTCCGGTGGGACCGTGCCGTCCGGGTCGATGCGGATAACCTGGCCACGATTGGTCGTGGTCCGCTGTGCCAGTTCGGGCTCGCCGCGTTCGCCGATAGTGACGAACAGCCGGCCGTCGGTTGCGAAGACGAGGCGTGAACCGAAATGGTGGCCGCCGACACTCTTGGGTACTTGGCGGAATATGACCTCCAGGTCGGTTAGCCGGCTGCCGGCACTGTCCAGTCGGGCTCGGGCAACGGCGGTCCCGGCGCTAAAGAAGCTACCGGGCTCGGAGTAGGAAAAGTAGATTCGCCGATCGCCCTCGAAGTTCGGACCCAGTGCGATATCGAGCAAACCGCCCTGGCTCGACCGGAAGACCTCCGGCACCCCGTCGAGCGGTTCGGACAGGCTTCCATCCGGCGCCACTTGGCGGATTCGCCCGGCCCGCTCGCTGACCAGCATCCCGCCATCCGGCAGAAAGGCGAGACTCCAGGGATGCTCCAATCCCTCGGCGACCGTCACCAAGCGCAACTCATAGTGCTGCGAGGAGAAGGTTTGTGCCGCTGCCGGCGCACCGGGCGATATGACGCAAACCGCAAAGCCGGCGAACAGAGACCGCATGGACTTCCGACCGCTTCCCATTCCCCTCATATATTGACGGTCTTGCCCGGGATCAAGCCAGGGCATTCAGTGTCATCGCACTTCGATGTTGCGCTCGATATCGAGGATCACCAGCGTCTTGTCGGACCCGCCGCGCTCGACCTTGTAGGTCGCACGATAGGTGCCGCGCGGCCAGGGCGGCGAGGCCTGAAGGCTGGCTTGGCGGACCCAAAGCGCGCCTTCCTGTTCCAGCCTGTCAAACGTCTCGCCCACCAGATTGCCATCGGGACCGTAGACTCGCAGCGTTTCGCTGTCACCGCGACGCAAACCCCAGGCGGCGGCCCAGAAGGTGAAATTTGGGCTGTCGGCCGGCAACGCGGTTTCTCGTGCGAGGCCCTGCAAAAGATCCTGACTTGGGGCCGAGGCGGCGGTGAAGCCGGCATCGATCAAGCCGCCCGGTCGATAAGCGAGCAATCCTGTCGCGTCGGGTCCCCACAGATTTTGCGCCGCCGCACCGCCGCCGTCTTGCTTGTCGTTCGCAACAGCGCAGCCGCTGGCTTGCGGAGCCCCGGTGAAGGGATCGATAATCCAGTCGCGATAGTGCAGGGTAAAGTGCAGGTGCGGGAAGTTCGAATTGCCGGAAAGCCCGACTTGGCCGAGAGAGGCACCGGCGGCAACTTCTTGCCCCGTGCGTACGCGCAGGCTGCCACGGCGAAGATGCGCATACAGGCTGCGCCAGCCGCCCTTGTGGGTCAGGGTGACGCTGTTGCCGTTGATGCCGTCGATGCTGTCGCCGGGGCCGGTTTCGTCCATCGAGATATCGGCTTCGCCGTCGTGGATATGGGTTACGACGCCGGCCGCGGCGGCGACGACATCGACGCCGCGTTGCATGACCGCCAAATTGGCAATGGCGAAGTCGACGCCGTTGTGACCGTCATAGCTGAGATGGCCGCAGGCATAGTCCCGCGCTCCTGGGCCTGGATCCTGGTCGACATAGTGCTGAATGCGGCAGCCGCTATCGATTCCGCAGATTAGAGGCGGTTGGAACTTCGCGTCCGGTGGTGGCGGCGCTTGCGCCGCTGCAAGCGAGATCCCGCCAACAAGCACTCCGGCCAGAAACTCCCCGGCCAGAAGCTGCACGGCCAGCAAAGCAACGTCCCGGAGACCCCGGACCCAGCCGCCGGCGGATTTCATCGACTTTCGAGATCGACAATGCGGATCTTGTTGTCCTCGGCGCTGAGGGCGATCTTGCCATGTTTCAGTCGCAAGGCGTCGGCGCCGAAAATCTCGCGCCGCCATCCGGATAGGGCCCGTACGTCGGCGGTGTCGTCGGCGGCGATTCGTTCCAGATCCTGACCGCTGGCCACCAGTTTTAGCGCCACCCGCTGTTCCTCGCAGCGCAGCTTGAGCAAGACCTTGAGCAGTTCGACCAGCGGGCCCAGGCCGTCGGGCAGCTCGATGCGGGGCATGGGGACCGGCCAGTCCTCTTTCGGCAGTGCCAACGCTTCTTCGACAGCGGCAAGGATGCCGCGGCCGATTTTGCCGCGCGCCATATCGGCATTGACTCCGCGGGTGCGAGCCAGCTCTTCCGTACTGCCAGGCCGGTGTGCCGCGATGTCGTAGAGCTGTTCATCGCGCAAAACACGGTTGCGCGGTTGGTCGCGGCGTTGTGCCTCGGAATCACGCCAGGCCGCCAGACCGCGCAGGACCGCCAAATAACGGCGGTCGTTGGAGCGGCTTTTCAGCCGCGTCCAGGCATTCATCGGATCGCTGGCATAGGTATCCGGCGACGTCAAAATCTCCATCTCGGCATCCAGCCAACCGGCGCGGCCGGTCTTGTCGAGTTTGCGTTTCAGCTTTTCGTAAACCGGGCGCAGGTGGGTCACGTCGGAAAGAGCATAGTTGATCTGACGTTCGGCCAGCGGTCGCCGTGACCAGTCGGTAAAGCGCGACGACTTGTCGATCTGCTGTCCGGTCAGTTTGCGAACCAGGGTGTCGTAGCCGACCGATTCGCCGAAGCCGCAGACCATGGCGGCGACCTGGGTGTCGAATACCGGCGCCGGCAGGCGGCCGGTGAGCTGATAGAAGATTTCGAAATCCTGACGCCCGGAATGCACGACCTTGACCAGGTTCGGATTGTCGAACAGGGCGATCAGGGGATCCAGGTCGATGCCCTCGGCCAGCGGGTCGATGGCGGCCGTTTCCTCGGGACCCGAAAGCTGTACCAGGCACAACTTTGGAAAGTAGGTGGAATCGCGGAGAAACTCGGTATCGATGGTGATGTAGCTAGCTTCGGCTTGGCGTGCACAAAATTCCGCCAGTTGCCCACTATCGGCGATGACTGTCATGGAGGAGAGCTATACCTTGTTCGTCGCTGGAGCGGAAGCTGCCTCTTGGCGCACTCGCTCCCCACACTCGGTTGTCGATTGGTCGGCCGTACCAGGCTTGGCGTTGGCGACCCGGCCTGCCGCGGACGTGTTTCGGTGCGGAGCCATTAGCAAAGTGTTGCATGACATAGCTCATGCAAAGGTTACAAGGATCAAATGGGGTGCGTTCGCCGTTGTCGGGGCGTGGCCGAACGCCAAGGGCACCCATGGTTACGGCACAGAGTAAGGGCCCATACCAAGGAAAGGTGGCGATCGAGATGGCCGAAACTTTGCTGTTGGACGGCGAGAGCCTGACAGCCGAACAGTTGCACCGGGCGGCCGGCTCAACCGGCCTTGAGTTGGAATTTGCCGCCGGCGCGCTGGCGCGTCTGCATGACGCTCGTGCGGTTGTAGAGCGGGCGTTGCAACGCGGCGACCCGGTTTACGGGCTGAACACCGGCCTCGGGGCGCGGGTCGGCGAGGCCCTTCCACGCGAGGCCAGGGAGGATTTTTCCTATCGCACCCTGCGCGGCCGGGCGCATGCCGTTGGCGCGCCACTGCCGGCGGTACAGGTGCGCGCGGCCATGATTGTCCGTCTCAATACATTGCTGCGCGGCGCCGCCGGTGCCAGTCCCGCCGTCGCCGACCACTTGCGCGCCTGCCTCGGCGCGGGCTTGACTCCGGTGGTTGGCGAGACGGCGTCGATCGGCGCCGGCGACCTCTGCTGGGGTGCGACCCTGGGGTTGGCTTTGATCGGCGAGGGCGGAATGCAAGATGCAACTGGCCGCCACAAGCCCGCGATCGAGGCTCTGGCCGAAGCCGGGCTCGCGCCCTTGCGGCTGGCCCCGCGCGACGGTCTGGCCTTGGCCAACCATGCGAGCTTTTCGGGCGCCCTTGCGGCACTCGCCGTTGCCGAAGCGGCACAGCTCGTCGCCGCGGTTCAGATCTCGACCGGAATGGCGATGGAGGGCTTTCGCGCCAATCTTTCGCCGCTCGATCCGGCCATCTTGGCGGCGCGGCCGCAGCCAGGACAGGCGCTGGCGGCGGGGCAGCTGACCGGCTTGCTCGCTGGTGGCGCCCTGAACCGGCCCGGCGCGGCGCGGCGCCTCCAGGATCCGTTGTCGCTGCGCAACGCCGTC
>JAJFGM010000790.1 GCA_021776145.1 Kiloniellaceae bacterium
TCGCTTTCCGGCCGTGGTTTCGGAACCGATAGAGCAGCAGCTTGTTGCGTAGCTGTAAGGCTGCGGCTTTGTAGTCCTCGGTCAGGCTGATCGGGATGTCCGGGCGCAACCGTCGGGCACCCATCTCCTCGGTGATGAACCGGCTCTCCAGCGCCCTGTCCTGGTAATGGCCGCGCGTCGCGACGATCTTCGGCCCGTAGACGTGAAAGGCCCGCGGGTTGAACTCCCCGTTGCGGGTGACTTCGGTGCGCAGCACCGGCATGCCGCGCATGTTGCCGTTGTTGAGGATCTTGACCAGCTCGGCCTTCTCGTCGCTGAACCGAAAGTCGGCCTCATCGAGGATCAGCGTGCCGCGGAAGGCATCGAGTATGTGGAAGATCGGCGAGACGGTCGACGCGCCGCTGGCGAAGAACGGCTTGTAGCAGAGCGCGCCGACGGTAAGCAGGAAGCGGGTCTTACCGCTTCCATAATCGCCCCGCAGGCGCAGATAGGGCAGTTCGTTGAAGCTGTCGAACAGCCAGGAGAACAACACGTAATGGCTGGCGATGCGCTCGAAGCGCGGGCTGATATCGACATAGCGGTGAATAAAGGCCTGGATCTCAGCGACCAGCTCAGCCTCGCTGCCGTATTCCTGCGGCCGGGAAGGCAGCAGCAGCACCTCGTTGCGGATCAGATTATTGTCGGCCGGGTAGGGGATGAGCTCTGCGCCGGTATCGAGCCTGACGGATGGCTCGAGTGTCCATGTCTGGCCGGTCCATACCGCGAGGCTGGTGCGACGCCTGTTATGGTCATAGACCAGCTCGACCATCCGTCCATCGCCAAGAACCGCCGCGGATGTGCGCAACGGTTTTGGAATTGCGGAGCTGGCGCCGGAGCGCTCTTCTTGTCGATGGTCCATAGAAGAAAATGATGCTGAAAATCGCCGTGCCTAACGGCGACGGTTGGCCTGATTATCGCGTAATCGTGTCTATCCTCTAGGAGCACGGTTCCTGCGGAAATGGCAAACGCCCGACAGGAATGACGGCTTGTGTCGCGGTATCGAGCGTTGAGCGGGGACGGTTGGTGTCGGGGCGTCATCCGCACCCGGCGCGATCTCCCCGAAGTCCCCATATCCCGGCTTTGGCGGGACCGCAGCTTTTCTCCGTGGCTATCGTGAAGCCTCAAATAATATGAATGATCACACCTGCCAAATTCCTATAACTATTTGACTATATTGACAAAAATGTGATTCATGGTATAGTGTGCGCGGATATTCACCTCGTACATTACCTGTACATTTTCTGCCGTTCCGACAGGTTTCGCTTTCTTTTGGCGGGCCGCGGAACGCGTAAGATCTCTCACATGGCGGCGACCGACCGGTCTGCGCCATGACCCTCATTAATAATCCATGTCACTTAATCACTTACGGAGATACCGGAAGCGTGGTGCGCTGACCCAAGAGGAAATCGCGTTTCTTCTGGGTGCGGCGTGCGGGACCAAGGTGTCCCGGCACGAACGCGCGAGCAGGCCGCCGAGCCTGCACACAGCCCTGACCTATCAGGCCATCTTCGGCGTGCCGGTCCACGAGCTGTTCCCGCAGGATTATCGAAACGCGGTCGCAGCCGTGCAGGCTCGCGCCGATGCGCTGTCGCGAAGCGTCGCGCGCCGGCCAGATGGCCGCAAGGCGATATTCAAGCAGAAGCTGCTCGCTTCTGCCGGCACCGACGCGCCGGCATCTCCGCCCTTTCACCATGAAAGACAATCAACCTGACAACGCCCTTATCCTGGCGATCTTCCCGTCTGTCCGCGGCTTCGGCTTCGCGCTGTTCCACGGCGCCTGGGTCCCGCTCGACTGGGGCTTCCGCCACATCGAGGGCGACAAGAACGAAAATGCGATCGACAGGGTGCAAACCCTGATCGACGAATATGCACCCGACACCGTGCTGCTCGAAGATCATGCCGGCGCAGGATCGCGCCGCTCGACCCGCGTCGAGGCGTTGATCGACGACCTCGCCAACCTCGCCGGGCAAAAGGGCATCACGGTCGCGCGCTATTCGCGCAACCGGATCCGCGAATGCTTCGCCGAATTTGGCGCCACCACCAAGTACGAGATCGCGCAGGCGATCTCGCGCAGCCTGCCCGAGTTCCCGCCGCAATTGCCGCCGCAACGCAAAATCTGGCTGCCCGAAGATTACCGCATGAGCATCTTCGATGCCGTGTCGCTGATCTTCACCCATTTCTACTTCCAGGCCATCAAGCCGGGCACGTCGGATCGTACCGGCTCCGACGACCGGTTCTCCGACGACCGGTTCTCTGACGACCGTCCGGCGGTCTGACCCCGGAGACGGGCGCCTCCGCTGCAGCCGGAAGCATCGAAATCCTTCGGTGTTTCCGCCCTGCAAAGGAGGAACAAATGTCAGACCGTCAGGCCGACCGGCCGAAACACGATGTCTATCAGCAGATCACCGATCAGATCGTCGCCGCCATCGAAGCCGGGGTGGGCCGCGTCGAGTTGCCGTGGCATCGCGGCGGCATCGCAACGACCCGCCCCGCCAACGCCTTTACGTCCCAGCCCTATCAGGGCGTCAACATCGTCTCGCTCTGGGCTGCGGCGTCGATCCGCGCGTTTACCTCGGGCCACTGGGCGACGTTCAGGCAGTGGCAGGGTCTCGGCGCCCAGGTACGCAAGGGCGAGAAGGGCAGCCCGATCGTCTTCTACAAGCGCTATGTCGCCGGGCAATTCGACAATCAGGCGGGTGCGTCCGATACGGGCGCCGGTTCCGACGATCCGAGGGCAGGGGTCCGCTGGTTTGCGCGGACGTCATGGGCGTTCAACGCCGAGCAGGTCGACGGCTGGTCGCCACCCAATCCTGTTGTGCGGTCGTCCGCCGAATTGCTGTTGCACGTCGAGGAATTTGTCGACCGCACCGGCGCGGTGATCCGGCATGGCGGCGACAGCGCCTGTTATCGGTCACTGGCCGATATCATCGAGATGCCGGCCCGCGATGTTTTCACCGGCACGGCGACGAGCGGTGCGACCGAAAGCTACTATGGCGTGCTGTTCCATGAGCTGACCCATTGGTCGGGTCATGCGAGTCGTCTCGACCGAAACTTGAGAAGCCGGTTTGGCGACGCGGCCTATGCCATGGAGGAACTCATTGCCGAACTGGGTGCGAGCTTCCTGTGCGCCGAGTGCGCCATCACCAGTAAGCCGCGCCCGGACCATGCCGGCTACATTGCCAACTGGCTC
>JAJFGM010000080.1 GCA_021776145.1 Kiloniellaceae bacterium
GGCCGCGTCTTCCTTGGGGCGCCTCGACGATGGATTTCCTCGGCCTCGAAATCCCGTTCTACGGTTGGCAGACCGTGCTCGGGTCGGCGATCAGCGGCGTCTTTCTCGGCGCTGTTTACGCGCTGGTCGCCTTGGGTCTGACGCTCATCTACGGCGTTCTGCACATTATCAACTTTGCCCATGGCAGCCTTTTGATGCTGGCCATGTACGCCGTCTTTTTCCTCTGGCGGCATCTCGGCCTCGACCCCTACCTGGCCATGCTGGTGGTCGTGCCGGCCGGCTTTTGTTTCGGTTACGTCCTGCAGCGCGGTGTCATCGGCCGCGCCAGCCACGGCCGCGACGAGATCGTGCTGCTGATCACGCTCGGCGTGTCGATTGTCATCGAGAATGCAGCGCTGGTCTTTTTCTCGGCCGACGAGCGCTCGGTGCAGGTGCCCTACGATCTCGACGGCATCGATCTCGGCGTGACCTACATCGTCTATCCGGAGCTGGCAGCGCTCGCCGGGTCGCTGCTGATCACCTTGGGTCTGTGGCTCTTCATGACCCGCAGCGATACGGGCAAGGCGATCCGCGCGGTGGCCAAGGAACGCCAGGGCGCGCGCCTGGTCGGCATCAACGTCGAGCATATCTTCGCCGTCAGCTTCGGCATCGGCACCGCCTGCGTCGCGGCGGCGGCGAGCCTTCTGGCACCAACCTACGCCGTGCATCCGCAGTTCGGCTACCTCTTCGTGCTGATCGCCTTCACCATTGTCGTGCTCGGTGGCATGGGCAGTTTCGTCGGTGCGCTGGTCGGTGGCTTCATCATCGGCATCACCGAACAGTTGGGGCGACTCTATCTCGGCGAAAGCCTCGGCCTGATCACCATCTCGGCGATCTTCATCCTTATCCTGCTGTTCCGGCCCTCCGGCCTCTTCGGCCAGAGGCAGACATGAGCGTCCCCTCCATGATCTATCTTGGAGGAATGAATGAGTGATCGGGCGCGCCTCGTCGGCTGGGCCTTTCTCGCCGCCGTCCTCCTGCTGCTGCCGCTGGCGGTGACCTCGGGCCGCTGGATCGAATTTCTCGAGTTGACCCTCTTTGCCGCCGTGCTGGGGCAGGGGTGGAACATCCTGGGCGGTTACGGCGGACAGTATTCCTTTGGTCACGCGCTGTTTTTCGGTACTGGCGCCTACATCCAGGCGTTACTGCAGTTCAAGTTCGGCTGGAACCCCTGGATCACCTTGTGGTTCGCCATCGCCGGGGCCGTCGCCGTTGGGGCTTTCGTCGGCTATCTGAGTTTCCGTTACGGCCTGCGCGGGTCCTACTTCGCGCTCATCACGCTGGCCTTCGCCGAGGCCTTTCACGTGCTGTCGCGCTCCTTCGTGTCGGTCACCGAGGGCGGGCGCGGCGTGCAGCTCGACCTCAATCAGGCACCGGAATTGGCCGTCGCCACCCTGCAGTTCAACTTCGCCGCTCCCTTCCTCAAGGCCTACGGCTTTTATTACCTCATCCTCGTCCTTTTGCTGATCGCCGCGGCCGCGACCTGGTGGATGGAACGGGCCCGCTTCGGGGCGCAACTGGTTGCCGTGCGCGAGGACGAAGATGCCGCCGAAGCCCTCGGCATCGATGCCTTCCGGGTCAAGATGGGGGCGATCTGCCTTTCCGCCGCCATCACCGCCTCGGCCGGTGTCTACTACGTGCAGAAGTTCCTGTTCATCGACCCCGGCATCGCCTATGGGCCGAGCAAGTCGGTCGAGGCGCTCATCGCGCCGATCATTGGCGGCCTCGGCACGATTCTCGGCCCCTTGGTCGGCTCGCTCTTCATCCATGGCATCGGCGAGTTGGCGCGCGAGACGATCGGCGCCTTTTGGCAAGAGCGGCCGGGCACCGACCTTATCCTCTTCGGTGTCATTCTTATCCTGGTGCTCGGCTTCCTGCCCAAGGGCCTGGTCGGATTGTTCGATTCTCTGTGGCGGCGGCTGACGCGGCGGACCCGCGGCGGCGGTGGCCTCGGCGGCCTGGAGCGGCCCGAGGCATCCGCGGCACAGGAGCCACGGGGTGAGCGCCATGCTTGAGGTGCGCGGTCTCGGCAAGTCCTTTGGCGGCCTCAAGGCCGTCGACGCTGTCGATATCGATGTCGCGCCCGACCGTATCACCGCCTTGATCGGGCCGAACGGGGCCGGCAAAACGACACTTTTCGCGCTGATCTCCGGATTTCTCAAGCCCGATGCCGGCAGTGTTCGCTTCCAGGGTCGAGAGATCGCCGGCCGGCGGCCGCACGCCATCTGCAGGCTTGGCCTGGTGCGCACCTTTCAGGTCGTCAAACCCTTCGCGCAACTCAGCGTGCGGGAGAACATCGCCGTTGGCGCCCACACACGGCTGCGGCAGCGTGGCGCGGCTTTGGCGCGGGCCGAGACGGTCGCCGGCCGCCTTGGCATGAGCGCCATGCTGGAGCAACCGGCCGGAACTCTGACGGTGGCCGGCCGCAAGCGCCTGGAACTGGCGCGGGCGCTGGCCACCGATCCCAAACTGCTGCTGCTCGACGAGGTCATGGCCGGGCTCAATGCCACCGAGATCGGCGAAATCGTCGAGGTGCTGCGCGAGCTCTGCCGTGCCGGCATCACCATCCTGCTCATCGAACATGTCATGCAGGCGGTGATGCGCCTGGCCGACCACACTTACGTGCTCAACAACGGCGCCGTCATCGCCGCCGGGCCGCCACGGCAGATTGCCGAGGATCCGCAGGTCATCGAGGCCTATCTCGGACGCGGCGCGGCGGAACGCATGGCCCAGGTCGGCACCGACGGGTTGGCCCATGCTTGAAGTGCGGAACCTGCGGGCCGGATACGGCGGAGTGGAGGTGCTGCACGGCGTCGATCTCGATGTCGGCGGCGACGAGATCGTCGCGCTCTTGGGCTCCAACGGTGCCGGCAAGTCGACGCTCAACAACAACGTCTCGGGACTCTTTCGGCCCTTCGGCGGCAGTATCGCGTTCAAGGGGACGGACATCACCGGTGCCGCCTCGCAGGCCATCGTCGAGGCCGGCCTGGTGCAGGTGCCGGAAGGGCGCCGTGTCTTTCCCAATATGACGGTGCTCGAAAATCTCGAACTCGGCAGCTACCGGCGTGCCCGCAAGCGCCGCGCCGAGAACCTCGGGCGGGTCGCCGAGATCTTCCCGCGTCTCAAGGAGCGTCTGCGGCAACTGGCCGGCACGCTGTCCGGCGGCGAACAGCAGATGCTGGCCATCGGTCGCGGGCTGATGGCGGAACCGGAACTGCTGATTCTCGACGAGCCTTCGCTGGGGTTGTCGCCACTATTGGTCGAGGAGCTCTTCGGCCTCATCGGACGGCTGAGGGGCGAGGGCCTGGCTATTCTTCTGGTCGAGCAGAACGTCGTACAATCGCTGGCGCTTGCCGAGCGCGGGTTCGTCATCGAAAACGGCCGCGTTGTTCTTTCCGGTCCGGCGGACGAACTGCGCGGCAATCCCGAACTGAAAAAATCCTATCTGGGGCTGTGAAGGGCATGGGACAGACGCTTTGTGAAAAGATCATCGCCGCCGCCGCCGGCCGCGAGTGCGTCAGCCCCGGCGAGATCGTCACCTGCAGGGTCGACCTGGCGATGATGCACGATTCCGGCGGGCCGCGTCGCGTCAAACCGATCCTCGAGCGCCTTGGCGTCGGCGTCTGGGATCCCGACAGGGTGGTATTGATTTCCGACCACTTCGTGCCGGCGGTGGATGCCGAAAGCGCCGCCAGTCTCGATCTGACACGCCGCTGGGCGGCCGAGCAGGGCGTCGAGAAGTTCCACGACATGCAGGGCATCTGCCACGTTGTGTTGCCGGAACGCGGGCACCTGC
>JAJFGM010000791.1 GCA_021776145.1 Kiloniellaceae bacterium
GCCGATGCGATCCGGCGGGGATTTTCGGCCTTCTTAGAGCGCGGCGCGGCGTGAGCGCCGCCGCGCCCGCTGGAATGGCACGCGTCGGTGCCTTTGCGCTGCTGGTCGTGATGGGCGGGTTGTGGGGCCTGCAGTTCGCGATGCTGAAGCTTGCCGCCGAGAGCGGGCATTCCGAACTCGACATCCTGATGCTTGCGCTGGTTCTCCTGTCTGTTGTTTTCCTCTGCCTCCTGGTCTTTCGCCGGGAGGTTTTTCGCTTGAATGGCGAGCGCGTGATTTTCCTCGTGGTCACGGGCTTTCTTGGATATGTCGTGCCGCTCTTGGCCGCCTTGCACGCGGCGCCGCACATCCCGGCGGGAATCCTGACTTTGATCGCCTCCTTGGCGCCGGTCGTCACAATCTCCGTCGCGCTCCTGCTGCGCAGTGAAGCCGTATCCCCGCGCCGTGTCGTCGCGGTGGTGTTCGGGTCGCTGGCGGTGCTTCTCGTCCTCTGGCCGGAAACCGAGCTTCCCGGTCGTGGAAATCTGCGGTGGATGCTCGTCGCGCTCGCGGTGCCCTTCTGTTACGGCATCGAATCCGTCTACATCGCCGCCTATTGGCCAAGAGGAATGACGGCGCTGCAGGCGGTGACCGGTGAGACCGTCGTGGCGGCCTTGATGGTCGCACCGGTTTTCGCGTTTTATGGCCTTCCTGTCCTGCCGAGCTTTTCGGCGACGAGCTCGGAGCTGGCGATTGCCGTCTTCGTTGCGGCCGGTGTCATCGAAAGCCTGCTTTACTTCTATCTCATTCGCCACACCGGCGGTGTCTTCGTTTCCTTTGGCACCTTTGTGTCGCTCTTCGCCGGCATCGGCTGGGGCATGCTCCTCTTCTCCGAGAGCCACGGGGCGATGGCCTGGATAGCCGTGGCGGTGCTGTGTCTGTCCTTGGGCCTGGCCTGTCTGGATCGCCCGGCCTCGGTCGATTCCGCGGCGCTCTGAGCCGCGGCCTCGGCTTTCGTTTAATTCATGCCGTAAGGCCTGGGCTGCATGTCGAACTGCTTCATCACGAAAAACAAGTCGCGGGTCCAGTTGCGCACGTCGTCGGCCATGCGGTCGCCGCCGCCATGGCCGGCCTGCGGTTCGACCGACAGCAAGGCCAGGTTTTCGGCCGGATTGGCGGCCTGTAGAGCGGCGGCAAACTTGCGGGCGTGGCCGGGATGCACACGGTCGTCGGTATCGGCGGTGGTGATCAGGGTCGGCGGATAGCGTGTGCCGGCCTTGACATGATGGTATGGAGAATAGGCAGCAAGCGTCTTGAAGTCTTCCGCCAGAGCGGGATCGCCATATTCCTCGATCCAGGTTTTGCCGACGCCGAGGGATGTATAGCGCAGCATATCGGTCAGCGGCACGCCGCAAACGACGGCGCCGAAGAGATCCGGCCGCTGGGTCAGGGCGGCGCCGACCAGAAGACCGCCGTTGCTGCGGCCGCGAATGGCCAGGCTCCGCGGGCGGGTGTAGCCCTCGGCGACGAGGAATTCGGCGGCTGCGATGAAATCGTCAAAAACGTTCTGCTTGTTGTGCCGCATGCCGGCGCGGTGCCAGTCTTTGCCGAACTCACCGCCACCACGCAAGTTGGCCACGGCGAACCCCCCGCCGGCCTCGAGCCAGGGCTGAATCGAGGCCCAAAAGCTTGGAAGATAGGCATAGTTGAAGCCGCCGTAGCCGGTTAGCAGGAAGGGTGTGCTGCCGTCGCGTGGCTGTTTCGGGTCGCGCACGATGAACAGCGGAACCCGCGTACCGTCGCGCGAGATAAACCAATCCTGACGCACCTCGTAGCGGCTGGCATCGACCGGCAACTCGGTGCGTGACCAGACTTCACTGCGGCCATCTTGCAGCGAGACCCGATAGGTGGCCCAGGGGTGGGTGTAGGAGCTGAAGGTGTAGTAGGCGTCGTCGCGGTCCGGGTGTGCCTTGATCCAGCGCGCGCTGCCTGGCGCCGGCAGGGCGACATCGCGCAGGTGGCGGCCGTCGGGGTCGTGAATGCTTAGGCGGTTCTGGGCGTTTTCGAGCCGTAGCAGCAGGAGCTGCGCGCGTGAGCGATGGACCTCGGTGAGCACCGACTGTGGATCCTCGGCGATCACCTCCTGCCAGCTCGTTCGGTCGAAGACGCCGGCTTTGACACGCAAAACCCGGCGGTTCGGGGCGTCTTCGTTGCTGACGATGTAGAAGTAGCCCTTGTAGTCGAAGACCCAGATCTGCGCCTCGTCGGACTCGTAGAAAAGGCGAAAGGAGTCGTCGGCGCTTTCAAGATCGCGCAGGTAGACCTTGACCCCGTTCCAGCCCTTCCAAATGTAGACGATCAGCCAGCGTCCGTCCCAGGAGACACTGGGCCGCAGGAAGGTCTTGGGGTCGTTGGTTGCTGGAAAGACCAGCGGATCCTGGCTCTGCGGCGTGCCCAGTTTGTGAAAGCGCACTTCCGCCCGGCCGGGCCGTTCGGTTTCCGGCACCTTCGGATCGTTGGGCAGCAGGGTGTAGTAAAATCCCCTACCGTCGCGCGTCCATGCCATGCGGCTGTGTTTGATGTCGACCAGACGGTCGATAACCGAAATTTCGCCACTATCGATGTCCATGACCTCGATGTGGCCCTCGTCGCCGTTGTTGGCCTTCAGCGCATAGGCGATGGTCTTGCCGTCACGCGTTACCGACCAACGCCCCAGGGTGATGTTCGCGGCGGACTCCGCCGGCGCGGCGCCTCCGAGCCTGTTGGGGTCGATCAGGACGTGTTCGGAGCCCGCGTCTTCGTCTCGCCAATAGAGGATGTCTTTTTGTGCCCCTTTGGGGTGCGCGTAATAGAAGGCACGACCGCCGCGGAACCGGGGAGAACCGACCCAGGGCACGTCGAAAAGGTCGGTCAGACGGTCCGCCAGAAGATCGCGGCCGGGAGCCGAACCTAGATAGGCTTCGGTCACGTCGTTTTGCGCTTGCGCCCAGGCCTTGACGGCTAGCGAGTCGTTCGGCTCCAGCCAGCGGTAGGGATCGGCGACGGACTGTCCGTGAAATTCTTCGATCAGATCCTGACGCTGCGTCGGCGGGTAGGTCACGCCATGGTCCTGCGCCGCCGCCCCCGCGGCCACGAGCATTGCCAGGAAAGCGATACCAGAAAAGCAGGCCTTGGTCTTGCATGCGTACCCTGCCATGCACCTTCTCCGTACGTCGATCAGCATCGTGCCAGCTTGAAGTTGTAGTATATGGCGTTGCGGCCGAATTGACGACATCAGGCTGTAGGTGCGAACGTCCTTTTCCGAGAGGATAGGGGAGCGATCGAAAACAAACCTGACCTCGGCGGCTGGCCGGCCCGCGGAAGACGGAACACGGAAGTTTAGAAGCGACAAATGCCCGAACCCACGAAACTGACACCCGCGTTCCTAGGGTTCAACCCGCCACAATTCTCCCAGCCCGAGATTCTGCAGGTCCTGGCGGAGCAGTACGGCGAAACCGGCGAGCTGAAGGCGTTGCATGGCGAAAGGGACCAGAACCATCGCCTGACGACACCCGATGGCCGGCGTTTCGTGGTCAAGATATCGGGCAGCCTTGAAGAACCCGGGGTCGTCGACTTTCAGAGCAAGGCTCTTTTGCATCTCGAGAGCGCCGCTCCGGACCTGCCGCTGCCGCGGATCAGGCGCACGCGGGCGGGCGGGCTGGCTGGCTGCGTCGCCGACCATGGCGGCACCCTGCATGGCGTCAGGCTACTGACCTATCTGCCGGGTATGCCCTACGAATGCAGCGGTCCGCCGAACCTGCTCGCGGCGCGCGCCATCGGCCGCATGCAGGGCCGGCTCTGCAAGGCGCTGGCAACTTTCGACCACCCTTCGGCGCGGCATTTCATGCCTTGGGATCTCAGCGCCGGAGTCTTGCATCAGGACGATCTCTGGGCTGCCGCGCGGGACGACAGTAGGGCCGTCGTCCTGCATTATCGCGAACATCTCGAGGAAAGCGTCCTGCCGTCCTTAAAAAAACTGCGTGCTCAGGTGGTTCACAATGACGGACATAGAATGAACTTCCTCGTTCAGCGCACCGACAGCGATGCGGTCAGCGGACTCATCGATTTTGGCGACATGGTGCACACCCAGCTGATCAATGAACCATCGGTCGCGATCGCCAGCATGCTCGAAAATGCCGCGGCCGATGTCATGGTCCGAGCCGCGTCCGCCGTGATCGAAGGATTCGCCACGGAATATCCCCTTCGCGAAGAGGAGATCGTCCTGCTTTATGACGTGGTCATGGCGCGGACGATCATGACGGTTCTGCTGGTCGATTTTCGCTTGCGCACGGAAGACAATCCGCCGGACATTCTCTACAGCACGCATTCCACCTACATGCGGATCGTCGCGACCGCGGAAAATGTCGGTCGGGACGCTTTTACCAACGGATTCCTGAATGCCTGCCGCAAGTCCGGCTTGGACAGCGGCTCGGCATCGGGCGATGGACCGGCCAATGGAGGCACACGTGGACGCTAGCTCGTTGGCTGAACGGCGCGACAGGATCTTGGCGCCGAACTATTTCCATTCCTTCGATCAACCCCTCCACCTGATCAAAGGTGACGGCGTTTGGTTATGGGACAGCGCCGGGCGTAAGTACCTGGACTGCTACAACAACGTCCCCTGCGTTGGGCATTGCCATCCGCGGGTCGTCGCGGCGGTCTGCGACCAGACGCGTTTGCTCAGCACCCATACTCGCTATCTGCACGAGAACATCGTTCTGCTGGCTGAGCACCTTTCGGCGACTCTGCCGCCGGGCCTCGATGCGGTGAACCTGGTTTGTAGCGGGTCGGAAGCCAATGATCTGGCCGTGCAGATGGCGCGCGCGGCCACTGGAAATCAGGGTATCCTCGCGGTCAAACGCGCTTACCACGGCAGTACGACCCTCGCCAAGGCACTGTCGACCTTCGAGTCCGTGACGGAAAAACGGCCACAAGGGATGCCGGATTGGCTTTCCGTGTTCGAAGGCCCCAATCCCTACCGCGGCCCCTTCCGTGAGGACACGCCCGACATCGGCGCGAAATACGCGGCGCTGGTTGGCGACGCCCTCGACGCGCTGCTGGCGCGCGGACACAAACCCGCGGCGTTGATCCTCGATCTGTCTTTCGACGCCGATGGCGTGCTCGCCGCGCCGGACGGTTATGTCGCCGACGTCTGTGCCCGGGTCAAGAAGGCCGGGGGGTTGCTCATTGTCGACGAGGTGCAGGCCGGGCATGGCCGCACCGGCAGGATGTGGGGCTTCGAGACCTACGGGATCGTTCCCGATCTCGTCACCATGGGCAAGTCTATGGGCGGTGGCTATCCGGTCGCCGCCATGGTCACGACGCGCGAGATCGCCGGCAAATTCGTCGAGCGCGATTCCTATTTCAACACCTTCGGCGGCAACCCGGTCGCGTCGGCGGCGGCCAAGGCCGTCCTCGAAGTGATCGAAGAGGAAGATCTGCTTGCCAGGGTGAGGGACGTCGGCCCCTACCTCGAAGCCGGTTTGAGAAGGCTGAATGCGCGCTACGATTTTATCGGAACGGTCCAGGGTCTCGGGACGTTCTGGGGCCTCGATCTGGTCAAGGACCCGCACATCCGAGAGCCCCTGCCGGCGAGCGAAGTCAGCCGCATCCTCACGCTTCTGGCCAGCCAGGGAGTCATCGCCGGGGTTCAGGGCGTCCACGACAACATCATTAAAATTCGCCCGCCACTGGTCTTCACCCGGGACCATGCCGATCTGTGCCTGCAGGCGCTGGATGCTGTATTCAGCGGCGTCTGATGCCCTTCTGGGTCAGCGCTCCACCGCCGCTTGACCACTGTTTCCTTGTATCGCCATGTCGATCATCGCGACAAGCGCCGGCACCGAAGGTGCGCTCCGCGCGGCCGGTTTGCTTGGGCGAGCGATCATCAAGACGGGTAGTCCAAGCGCGCGCGCCGCTGCGATTTTGGCGTAGGTGGCGTGTCCGCCTGAATTCTTGCTGACCAGGTGATCGATCCGCCGCCGCCGCATCAGCTCGATCTCGCTGTCGAACGAGAAGGGTGGCCGCGCCAGAAGGATCTCGCAATGCGCCACGGCGCCGGCCGGCGGTGCCTCGATCATGCGGGCCACGACCACGACGTCGTCGCGCGAGAGAAAGTGCGCCAATTCCTTGCGGCCGACGGTGACCAGGGCACGGGCGCCGGCGGGCAGCGCGGCCGCCGCGTCGGCGGCGGAGGCCACCGGCAGCCAGCTATCCCCGGGCACCGGTGCCCAGGGCGGCCGTGCGAGCCGCAGATAGGGGCGGCCGGAGGCTGCGCAGGCGGCCACGGCATTGTCCGAAATGGTCGTGGCGAAGGGATGCGTGGCGTCGACGACAAGGTCTATGGTCTCGGTCTCGAGATAGTCCCGCAGGCCTTGGCTGCCGCCAAAGCCGCCTTGCCGCAGGGCGCCTAGTGGCCGGACCGGGTTGCGTGTTTGTCCGGCCAGCGAAGTGATGACCTCCAGGTCCGGGCGTTCGGCCAATTCGCGGGCCAGGGCGACGGCATCGCCGGTCCCACCGAGAATGAGCAGGCGTTTAATCGGCAGGCGTTTATTGGGCATGGCTCAGACCTCCCTTGCGGCTTGGCCGATAATGCGGCCCTGGCGGTCGACGACCACCGTATCGACCGCGATCGCGGCATCGCGGAGGGTCGCCTGGGCGGCGGCACGGGCCTGTTCGGCGATGCTGGCGCCCAGCGGCAGGTTTTCGCTCTCCGCCGCCTGTAGCACTTCCAGCGCGGTGTTGGCGGCGCGCGCGCCGGACTGCAGCGCGGAACTGGCGCCAAGCTCGGCAAGCCGCGCGGCCAGCCAGTCGAAGTCGACCTGACTGCGTCCGGAATGCAGGTCCAGCATGCCCTGGCCGAGTTTTGTCATCTTGGCGAATCCGCCGCCGATGGTGATGCGCGGCACCGGGTTGCGGCGCAGGTATTTCAGCATGCCGCCGGCAAAGTCACCCATGTCGATCAGCGCCTGATTCGGCAGCCCGTGCAGCTTTTGCACCACCGCCTCCGAGGTCGAGCCGGTGGCGCCGGCCAGATGAGTGAGACCTTCGGCGCGGGCGACGTCGATGCCACGATGGATCGAGTGGATCCAGGCAGAGCAGGAAAAGGGGTGCACGACGCCGGTGGTGCCGAGGATGGAGAGGCCGCCAACAATTCCCAGTCGCGGATTCCAGGTACGTTTTGCAAGTTCGGCGCCGTTGCGTACCGATATCTCGATCTCGACGTCGCCGCCGACGTCATGCAACTCGGCGAGTTCGGCGATCACCTCGGTCATCATGCGGCGCGGCACCGGGTTGATGGCGGGTTCGCCGGGCATGATCGGCAGTCCGGCCTTGGTGACCTCGCCGACGCCGGGCCCGGCCTTGAAGGTGACCCCGCTGCCAGCGGTGGTCAGGGTGACCTTGGCGACGATCAGGGCGCCATGAGTGACATCCGGGTCGTCGCCGGCATCCTTGACGATGCCGGCGTGGGCCCAATTCGTACCCTTTTCCTCGACGGCGAGCGCGAATTCGGGGCGCTCGCCCTTGGGCTGGGTAATGTCCTCGGGATCGGGAAATTCGCCGGTCAGGATGGCGGCGAAGGCAGCCTTCGCCGCCGCCGTCGCGCAGGCGCCGGTGGTCCAGCCACGCCTTAGAATCCGCGTGCGATCTTCCCTTGTGGGCGCCATAATCCGCATCTATACATCGCCAAAAGCGACAGTAACAGAGCGCGTTCGAGGGATAGGCCGGTGACCACAGCACGTCAAGCCGCGGCGCCGCCGCGGGATGGGGCCTCTGCGACCGGGTTCGCGCGGCTCGATGCCGCAGCTTTCCCGACGTTCAAGCCCGGAGAGGTCTGGTTGGTCGGCGCGGGACCCGGCGCCCCTGGCTTGATGACGCTCATGGGATATCACGCGCTGCAGCAGGCCGACGTTGTGATATACGACGCCCTGGTCAATCAGCATGTGCTCAACTGGACGCGGCCCGGCGCCGAGGTCGAGTACGCCGGCAAGCGCGGCGGCAAGCCCTCGGCCAAGCAGCGCGACATTTCGCTGCGCCTGATCGAGTTGGCCAAGGCCGGCAAGCGTGTGCTGCGTCTGAAAGGCGGCGACCCCTTTATCTTTGGGCGCGGCGGCGAGGAATGCCAGATGCTGGCCCAGGCCGGTGTCGCCTTTCGCATCGTGCCGGGAATTTCCTCGGGCATTGGCGGACTGGCCTATGCCGGCATACCGACCACGCACCGCGAGACCAATCACAGTGTCATCTTTCTCACCGGGCACGATTCCGCCGGCGAGGTGCCGGCCGGCGTCAACTGGCAGTCCGTTGCCACGGCTTCGCCGGTGATCGTCATGTATATGGCGGTGCGGTCGTTGGGGCTGATCGCCGAGAAGCTGCTGTCCTTCGGCCGCGATCCCGCCGACCCGGTCACCGTTGTTTCGCATGCTTCGCTGCCCGAGCAGAGGGTCTTTGAAACCACCCTCGAGCGCGCCCACGAGGCAACGGACGCGAATTTGCCGACCCCGGCCATAGTCGTGGTCGGCAAGGTGGCGAACTTCCGCGCCGCTCTCGATTGGTATGCGCCGCACCTGCGGGAAAACGACCTTGGTTGATGCCGGGACCTCGGCTGTCGCCGGTGAAGCACTCGCCCGGTCGGCAGACCGCAGGGCGCGCGGCCTGGTCATCGCCGCGCCGGCCTCCGGCGCCGGCAAGACGCTGGTGACCCTCGGCCTGCTGCGCGCCTTGGTGCGCGCCGGACTAGCGGTTGCCTCGGCCAAGGTCGGTCCAGACTACATCGATCCGCGCTTTCACGCCGCCGCCAGCGGCCGGCCCTGTGTCACCCTGGACTGTTGGGCCATGCGCCCGGCCCTGGTCGCCGACCTCGCCGCCGATCTTGGTCGGGCCGCGGAGCTGGTTTTGATCGAAGGTGTCATGGGTCTCTTCGACGGTACCGACGCTGGCGAGGGCTCGACCGCCGATCTCGCCGGGCTGCTCGGCCTGCCGGTGCTTCTGGTGGTCGATGCCCGCGCCCAGGCCCAATCGGCGGCGGCCCTGGTCAAGGGATTCGCCGAGTACCGCAGCGGCTGCCGCATCAGCGGTGTCATCTTCAATCGGGTCGGCAGCGATCGCCACGAGGCGGTGCTGCGCGCCGCCGTGGCGCCGCTGGGTATCCCCGTTGTCGGCGCCCTGCGCCTCGACCGCAACGTGCATCTGCCATCCCGCCATTTGGGGCTGGTCCAGGCCGAGGAGCACGCCGGACTCGAGGCTTTCATCGACGGTGCCGCAGAACTCGTCGAGCGATCCGTCGATCTCAACCTGTTGCGGGACATCGCCCAAAACCTGCCGGGCCAGGCGGACGGCTTGGCGGACCCCCTGGCACCCCCCCTGGCGCCTCTGGGTCAACGCATCGCGGTCGCCCGTGACCAGGCTTTTGGATTTGCCTATCCGCATATCCTCGATCAGTGGCGCCGCGCCGGCGCTGAAGTCCTGCTTTTTTCGCCGCTCGCCGACGAAGCGCCGGACAGCGCCGCTGATGCGGTCTTCCTGCCCGGTGGCTACCCCGAGCTGCACGCCGGCCGGCTCGCCGCTAACCGGCGATTTCTCGCCGGCATGAGCCGCGCCGCCGGTGCCGAGGCTCTGATTTACGGCGAGTGCGGCGGCTACATGGTGCTCGGCGATAGCCTCGTCGATGCCGAGGGGCAGGCGCATGCCATGGCCGGCCTCCTGCCGCTCTCCACCAGTTTCGCCAAGCGCAAGCTGCACTTGGGCTATCGTCGCCTCAAACACGCGCAGGCCTTGCCCTGGCCGGCACAGCTCAGGGGCCACGAGTTCCACTATTCGACCGTCGCCCAGCAGGGGGCTGGCGAGCCACTCTTCGAGGCCGCCGATTCCGCGGGCCGACAGCTCGGTGCCATGGGGCTACGCAAGGGCCGGGTCATGGGCTCTTACGCCCACATCATCGATATCGAAGCGGCCTAGTCCCTGTAACTTTCGCCCTTTGGAGCCTATTTATTTGCGGATGGTCCAGTGATGTGGGACGATCTGCATATAATCGATGAAACACTGGCCCGAACGGATGGCAGCGATGGACGTACTGAACGACATCCTCGACACCCTCAATCTGCGCGGCGTGCTCTATTTTCGCACCAACTTTTCGCCGCCCTGGGCGGTGACTGTACCCGATCTCGCCGAAGCGGCCCGCTTCCACCTTGTTGTCCAGGGGGGGTGTTGGGTCGAATTCCCCTCCGGCGACTCGGTGCGGCTCGGGACCGGCGATATCGTGTTGATTCCGCGCGGTCGTTCGCATGTCGTCGCCGACGGACCCGGGCGCGCCGCACCACCCTTGGAGAGGGTGCTGGAAGAGGCGGGCTATCGGGGCGATGGCGTGCTGGCCGTCGGTTCCGGCGATTCCCAGTCCGCGACGCAGTTGATTTGCGGCCATTTCTCCTTTCGCAGCGGCGCCGATCACCCCCTGCTGCGGGCCCTGCCGGAATACCTCGTCACCACTTCGGCGGTACGTGCCCGCGAGCCCTGGCTCGACGAAACCCTGCGGCTTGTCGCGCGCCGCGTCTTTTGCGACGAAATCGGTTCCGCCGCCTCGGTGACCCGACTTTCGGAAATCGTTTTCATCGAGCTGTTGCGGGTCGGCATCGATCAGAGCGCTGGGTTGAAGTCGATTATCCAGGCCTTCCGCGATCGCCAGATCGGCAGGGCCCTGGACATCATTCATGCCGACCCGGCCTCGGGCTGGACGGTCGAGAGTTTGGCGGCGGAGGTCGGCATGTCGCGCAGCCGTTTCGCCGAGCGCTTCAGCGATCTGCTCGGCATGGGACCCATGGCCTATCTAACCGATTGGCGATTGCAAAAGGCGCTTTCCCTGCTCGACGATACACGGCGCAGCGTCCAGCAGGTGGCGACCCAGATCGGCTATCAGTCGCCCGCCGCCTTTACCCGCGCCTTTGCCGGAAAATTCGGGCAGCCGCCGACGGAATATCGGCGAAATCTGGCGTGAATTTGCAAATCGTCCCAATGACTATGCGTTCAATCCCATAGATCCGGGCGCTGATTGATCCAGCGTCCGATCGACAGCAAGTAGCTCCTGTCACCACTCGAACCGACAGGAGCTATCATGCAACGAATTGCACGCATCGACGCCGCCACGGCGCCCCGCAAGACGGCCGAACTTCTCACCGTTGTTGAAAAGCAGATGGGCGGCGTCCCCAACATTCTCGCCACCATGGCCCAGTCAAGTGCCGCGCTGGGTGGATTTCTCGGACTGGCCGGGGCCCTGGCCGGCGGCAAGCTCTCGGCCGGCCAGCGCGAACAGATCGCCCTTGCCGTTGCCGGGGCCAACGGTTGCGACTACTGCGCTTCCGTGCACACCGCTCTTGGCGGCCAGCAAGGGCTGTCGGCCGACGAGCTCGACCGCAACCTGCGGGGCCAGGCATCCGACGCCAAGGTCCAGGCGGCCTTGTCGTTGGCCAAACGCATTGTCGCGACGCGCGGCAACCTGACGGACGAGGATCTCGCCGCCGCCCGTCGCGCCGGACACGGCGACGAAGCGGTTGTCGAGATCGTCGCCAACACGGCGCTGAACATCTTCACCAACTACTTCAATCACGTCGCCGCGACCGAGATTGACTTTCCGTTGGTTGCCACAGACAGCGCCGCGGTGGCCTGAGCCCGCACTCGCCGACTCCCCGCATTCGCGAAGAAGGAGACTCACGTGAGGAAAGATATGGTTTTTACTGTGCTTGCCGGCCTCGCCCTGCTGGCCGTGCCGCAATTCGCCGCCGTGGCTCAGATGTCGGCCGGCAGCGGTGCCGTCGTCAACGATGCCAACGAGACCTCGATTCCCGAGGGATTCCGCGAGTGGGTGTTTATCGGCGCGCCCTTGACATCCAATGGCCTCAACGGTGGGGCAGCCGGTTTCCCGGAGTTCCACCACGTCTATATCGAACCGGCGGCCTACGCCGAGTACCAGCGCAGCGGGGTTTTCCCCGAGGGCACCACCATCGTCAAGGAACTGGTACTGCTGCACGAAGGTGATCACGCCGACGGATCCCGTGACGAGCCCTCGGGCCGGGGTTTCTTCGGCAAGAGCTTCGCCGGCATCGATATGATGGTGAAGGACAGCCAGCGCTTCGCGGCGACCGGTGGCTGGGGCTTTTTCAACTTCGGCCACCATGCGCCGCCCTACGCCGCTAAGGCGGCGGCCCTGCCTGACGAGGCCTGTGCCTTCTGCCACACGGCAAACGCCACCAAAGATATG
>JAJFGM010000792.1 GCA_021776145.1 Kiloniellaceae bacterium
CGCGAGTCCGCCGATAACCAAGGGGCGAACAATGGATGACCTCATTTATCTCTATGGATTCGCGGTGCTGATCAGCGCCGCCATGGCGGGGTTGGTGATCTGGGGCGCCAAGACCCTGTTGCGCAATGTCTCGGTGCTGGCCCTGACCGGGCTGCTCATGGCGACGATCTACATCAGCCTGGTGATCCTGCTCGGACGGCCCAAGCCGGTGGCCATGGAATGGTCGGCCGGGCGCCTCGAAGGCGCCGAAGTTCTGGCCGCCAGCTTCGACGAAGAAGTGGCGATCTATCTTTGGGTCGTCAGCGACGGCGCGCCGGAGCCGCGCGCCTACCGTTTGCCGTGGAGCCTGCAGACGGCGATCAAGCTGCAGCAGGCCCTGCAGCGGTCCGAAGCCGACGGCGGCGCGGTCAAGCTGCGCGGTATCAAGGACAAACAGGATCCGGCGCAGGAGCAGCCCTTCTACGCCGAGCCGCAGGAAGCCTTGCCGGCGAAACTGTCCTGAGGCCTATCCCTGAGACCCACGCCGAGGCCCAGTCCCGGGCCCAGTCCCGAAGCCTTAACCGATGGGCGGATCGCGATGTCTGTTAAGGACGATGGCGTTCCCAAATCCATTCAATGCGGCCAGGTTGCCCGGTCCGGTCGGGCTGTCTTGTCTCGCCCGTTAACCACCGCAGGTCGCCGGTCAATTGCCTTTGCGGCAGCAGCCCGGAGCCTTGCCCCCAGGCGGTAAAGTTTCATTAAGTTCTTGCAACCTTAATGGCACCGGCAAATGGGGAGAGCACCAACCAAAGGACGGCATTTAGGAGCCTGATTGCAATGCTCGACAAGAAAATAGGGCCATCGTCGAAAGATGCAAATGCGGCCCAAAAGGCCGCACGTGGTGCGCAAAGCCCTCGCGCCAATCAGACCGCGACCAAGGTCGCCGGCGGCCGCTCCAAGCGCGCCGGCAAGGCGCCGGCCGATTGGCAGCTTGAGAATCTTCAGGCTTTTCTCGCCGACCCCGGCGCCGCCAACCACCACACGCTTTCGACTAACCTCAGCCAGGTCTATGCCGAGCACCAACTCGGCGAGACCGAGCGCCGCCTGGCCGAGGACATCCTTCGCAACCTCAAGGATTCGCTGGAGTTGCGGGTTCGGCAATCGTTGTCGGATCACCTCAAGAGCTGCCATTTCCTGCCGCACGACATCGCCCGCGCGTTGGCCGAGGACGTCGAGAGCGTCGCGCTGCCGATGCTCGAGTTCTCCGAAGTGTTGAGCGATCGCGACCTCGTGGAAATCGTGCGCAGCCATGGCGAAGGTCATCAGCTGGCGGTGACGAAACGCGCCCAGGTTTCGGCCGAGGTTTCCGAAGCCATCGTCGAGCAGGGTCATGAGGCGCCGGTCGCGTCCCTCTTGTCGAACAAAGGCGCCGACATCACCGAAGACACCTACGACAACGTCATCACGCTCTTTCCCAAGAGCGAGCCCGTGCACCAAGCCATGGCCGCGCGCCCCGATCTGTCGGTCACCCTGGTCGAGAAGCTGACCGACATCGTGTCCGAGGCCTTGCGGTTCGAATTGGTATCGCGCAACGCGCCGGCGGCAGCCTTGATCGAGACCCTCATGCGCCAGGGTGGCGAGGGCGCGACGCTCGCCCTGTTGGCTGAATACGAAGACATCGGCGATGCCGAGCGGCTGGCCATGCAGCTTTTCAACAACGACCGCCTCAGCACGACGTTGCTGCTGCGGGCACTCTATCTTGGCCAGCTCGACTTTTTCGAGTTCGCCCTGGCGCGTCTCACGCAAATGAAGGTCGCGGATCTACGAACGCTGTTGAACGGCCCCGAGCCCTCGGCCTTCAAGAGCCTGTACCGAAAGGCGCGGCTGCCGGCCGAACTCTACATCGCCTTTTCCGAGGCATTGGACGTTCTGTCCGGCGAAATTTTCGATATGGACCAGGCCTGGCTCGGCCGTCCGGACCGACGCCGGGTCAGTGCCCTGCTCGAGCATCCCGAATTCGACCTCAGCGAATTCGAAGCGGCTCTGCACGTCATGGGCACGCCGCGCTAAGGCGGGGGCTTTCCCCGGCCGACTGTTAGAGGACCGCTTCGATAAGATAGGGCCCTTGCACGGCCAGGCCCGCCGCGAGCTGTTGGTTGAGTTCGTCGGCGGTAGTCGCGCGTCCGCCTTCGACGCCCATACCGTGCGCCAGCGACAGCCAGTCGAGATCGGGTCGCCCGAGGTCGAGCATGTCGAGCGCCTTGGGTCCGGGATTGAGGGCGCCGACGTTGGCCAACTCCACCTTCAGGCACTCGTAGGCGCGATTGGCGAAAATCACCGTCGTCACGTCGAGATTCTCGCGCGCCTGGGTCCAAAGCGCTTGCAGGGTATACATGGCGCTGCCGTCGGCCTGCAGTGCCACGACCTTGCGATCGGGGCAGGCAACGGCGGCGCCGACGGCAAGCGGCGGGCCGATACCGATCGACCCACCGGTTATCTGCAGCCAGTCGTGTGGCGGGCAACCGCGTGTCGTCGCTGGAATGTCGCGGCCCGACGAGATGCCTTCATCGATGACAATGGCCTGATCCGGCAGCTGGGCGCCGATCGCGGCGGCCAGGCTGTCGATGGTGAGGGCGCCACGTGGCGCCTCCGGCCGCCAGGCCTCAGCGAGGCTCTCGGGCCGCGGCGGTGCGGAGATCTCGTCGGCGAGCCACTCCAGGGCACCCAGGGTGTCTTCCTCGGGCAGCGACAGGACATGGATCTGACAGGTCTCCGGGGTCAGTCTGCTTGGCTTGCCGGGATAAGCGAAGAAGGCTACCGGCGCCTTGGCGCCGACCAGGACGACGTGGTCCAGGTCCTTGAGCATCTCCAGCGCCAGATCGATGGGATAGGGAATGCGCGTCACCGGCACCCGCCCGGCACCGCGTTCCATGCGGCCGTTCGAGGTCTGCGCCAGGAGTCGAGCACCGCTGGCCGCGGCAATGCGCCCGGCGCAGGTGAGGCCCGCTTCGCGCAGGGCAGGGCTGGTCAGCAAAAGGGCCGTGCGGCCGCCGGACCGCAAGGCCCGGGCGGCTTCGGCGATGGCGCCTTCGGGCACGCGGCGGCGGGCCGGGATCGGCGGCACCTCGGCGGCGCCGGTGCCTTCGTCCCAAGCCGTGTTGGCCGGCAGGATCAAGGTTGCGACCTGGCCCGGCGGCGACTTGGCGGCAGCGATCGCCGTGGCACCGTCGGCGGCGACGGCACGGGCGCTCGGCGAGGTGCGCACCCAGTTCGAAACCGGCCGGGCAATGCCCTCGATGTCGGCGGTCAAGGGCGCGTCGAAGGCATGGTGATAGGTGGCGTGATCGCCAACGATATTGATCATCGGCGAGCGGGCGCGACGCGCGTTGTGCAGGTTGGCCAGGCCATTGCCCAAACCGGGGCCGAGGTGCAGCAGGGTCGAGGCCGGTTTGTCGGCCATGCGGGCGTAACCGTCGGCGGCGCCGGTGACGACGCCCTCGAACAGCCCAAGCACGCAGCGCATGCCATCGACGCGGTCGAGCGCCGCGACGAAATGCATCTCTGACGTGCCGGGGTTGGTGAAACAGACATCCACACCGCCCGCGACAAGAGTTCTCACCAGACTTTCGGCGCCGTTCATTGTTTCTCCTCGGCGTAGGGTTGCGGGGGCGGCCGCAAGCGCGGCACGACAAAGTCTCTGGTATAACATGCGGCGGGCGCTGTCACGTCCCGAACTTTGGCGTCGGGGGGGCTTTGGCGTCGGGGCTAGAAGTTGTCGCCGGCGCGCGTGGCGCGCGGAAAATTTCGCGATAACAGCTGCCCGAATCCGGCACCTTCGGGTTATAAGTTGCGAATCCCCGTCAATCGGGCGCTGTTTATCTACAAATTGTCATCTTAATCGACTGCGCCGGCGGGTACGAATATTGTCGCCACCGCGCCGATGTTTTGTCCGCGGGCTCAATTTGAGGAAATGCGTGACATGCGATACCAAAACTTAGTTCAGCGACTGATGTCTTGCCTGCTGCTCGTTGCCATGTTTTGGCTGGTGGCCGCGAATGGAACGGCCCGAGCCTACAGCGAAACAGAGGCTCTGGTCGGTAAGTCCGAGTTGACGCTCGACGCCTTGCTGAATTACGAGCACCTGCCGCAGCTTCAGGCTTATCTCGAAAAATCCCGCGCCGTGCTGATCTTTCCCGAGCTGATCAAGGGCGGTCTGATCGTCGGCGCCGAAGGTGGCTCAGGCCTGCTTCTGGTGCGCGGCGGCGATGGGACCTGGAGCCCGCCGGCCTTTTACACCATCGCCTCGGGCAGCGTCGGTCTGCAGATCGGCGGAAAGGTCTCGGAAGTCATCCAGACGATCATGAACGACGGCGCCGTCGACGCGCTTTTGAACAAGAAGTTCACGCTCGGCGCCGATGCCAGCGCCGCCGTCGGTCCCTACGGCAAGGCAGTCGGAACCTCGGCGACGGCCAACCTGAAACAGGACATTTATGCCTTCGCCAAGGCCGAAGGCGCCTTTGGCGGTGTCGCGCTCGACGGTGCCTGGCTTTTCGCCCGCAAGGCCTGGAACGAGGAATATTACGGCACGGGCGCGACGCCGCGGGCCATTGTCCTTGAGCGCCGCTTCAACAACATGAACGCCGACAAGCTGCGCAGCCTCCTGCCCTGAAACCAACTGGTTTCCTGCGAAAGGCCACCGAGATAGCCATCAGGCGGAACGGTCCGCCGGCCGGGCGAAAAGCAAGCATCACGGCGCTTCGCGGGTGATCGTTGTGCGCTGCCCGGCGGCAGGGATAATGTCGTGTCTGGACAGTGCGCTCGGGGGGACGTCTTGACGGAATTGCCGCATCTCTTTTCGCCGCTCGGACTGCGCGGTCTGACGGTAAAAAACCGCATTCTGTCGACGGGTCACGATACGACCATGCCGACCGACGGAACGGTCAACGATGCCCTGGTCGCCTACCACCGCGCCCGCGCCGAGGGCGGCGCCGGCCTGATCGTTGCGCAGGTCTCGGGCGTACACGAGACGGCGCGCTACACCACCCACATTCTGATGGCGACCAGCGACGACTGCATCCCCGGTTATCGCCGTCTGGTCGAGGCCTGCCATGCCCACGACTGCAAGGTCTTTGTCCAGCTGTTCCATCCCGGGCGCGAGATCATGGAAAGCCAAGACGGTTGTTTACCGGTCGCCTACGCGCCCTCGGCCACGCCCAGCGAACGTTTTCATGTCATCCCGCGAGCCTTGCCGAACGATCTCATCGGCGAGATCGTCGAGGGTTACGGCGCGGCGGCGCGGCGCATTGCCGAAGCCGGTGCCGACGGCGTCGAGATCGTCGCCAGCCATGGCTACCTGCCGGCACAGTTCCTCAATCCCCGGGTCAACCGCAGGGATGACGGCTATGGTGGCGACACGGACAAGCGTCGACGCTTCCTCGGCGAGGTCATCGCCGCCGTTCGTGCCCAGGGCGGCGAAGACCTCGTCGTCGGCTTGCGCATCTCCGGCGACGAAAAGGACCATCAGGGCCTGACGGAAGAGGAATCGCTGGGCGCCTGCGTCGCCTTTCAGGACCGCCTCGACTATCTCAACGTCATCGCCGGCAGTTCGGCCTCGCTCGGCGGGGCGATCCACATCGTGCCGCCGATGATCGTCGACAATGCCTATGTCGCGCCCTTCGCCGCCGCCGTGAAGGCGGCCGTCACGGTGCCGGTTTTCGTTGGCGGCCGCATCAACCAGCCGCAGGACGCGGAAAAGATCATTGCCGCCGGTCAGGCCGATATGTGCGGCATGACCCGTGCAATGATCTGCGACCCGGAAATGTCGGCCAAGGCGGCGGCCGGGCGGCTCGAAGATATCCGCGCTTGCATCGCCTGCAACCAGGCCTGTATCGGGCATTTCCATCTCGGCTATCCGATTTCCTGTATCCAGCATCCGGAGACCGGGCGCGAGCTGACTTATGGCCGGCGCACGCCGGTGGCCGCGGCGCGGCGGGTGATGGTGGTCGGCGGCGGTCCGGCCGGTATGAAGGCAGCCGCCGTCGCCGCGGAACGCGGCCACCACGTCACCCTTCACGAGGCCGCCACCCGGCTCGGCGGACAGGCGCTTCTGGCGCAACTCCTGCCGGGACGGGCGGAATTTGGCGGCATCGTCACCAATCTGACCCGCGAGATGGAGTTGGCCGGTGTCCAGGTTCTCACCGGCAGTCGTGTCGATGCGAAAATGATCGCTGAGGAAGCCCCTGACGCGTTGATCGTCGCCACCGGCGCGCGCCCGCGGTGGCCCGCGATCGAAGGCGCCGACGAGGCGCATGTGCTCGACGCTTGGCAGGTGTTGCGCGAAGACATCAACATCGGCAGTTCGGTGGTGGTCGCCGACTGGCGCTGCGATTGGATCGGCCTCGGCATTGCCGAGAAACTGGCGCGCGACGGCTGCCACGTACGTCTCGCGGTCAATGGCCTGATGGCGGGCCAGACGATCCCGCAATACGTCCGCGACGCTTGGGTCGGGGAGCTGCAGCGCCTGGACGTCGAGATCATCCCTTATGCGCGACTCTACGGTGCCGACAGGGATACCGTCTACATGCAACATACGGCCAATGGCGAGGCCCTGGTGCTCGAAGCCGTCGATAGCCTGGTGCTTTGTCAGGGCCACGAGCCTGAAAGCGAGTTAGCCGAAAGCCTGACGGATTTGCAGCTCGAAATGCACATCATCGGCGACTGTCTGGCGCCGCGCACCGCCGAGGAGGCCGTCTTCGAAGGCCTCAAGGCCGGCTGCGCGGTTTAATCCTCGGTTTCGGAACTGGCCGGCGATATCAAAATTGGCCGGCGATTTCAAATCCGATCGTTCTCCGTTAGGCTTCTGCCATGACGTGCGCCGCTGACACCGCCGGTTTGCCGGTCATCGACATGTCGCCGCTCTTTGCTGCCGACGGCACCGCCGCGCGTGCCGCGGTTGCCGATGCGATCCGCGCGGCCTGTCGCGCCCACGGATTTTTTTATGTCACCGGACATGGCGTGCCCGAGGCCGTGCTGCGGGCGCTGGACGACGCCAGCCGGCAGTTTTTCGCGCTGCCGGAATTGCAGAAAATGGAAATTACCATGGCCAGGGGCGGGCCGGCATGGCGCGGGTTCTTTCCCGTCGGCGACGAGTTGACCTCCGGCCGGCCCGATATCAAGGAAGGGATCTATTTTGGCAGCGAATTGCCGCCGCACCACCCGCGCGTTGAAGCCGGCTGGCCGCTGCACGGCGCCAATCTTTGGCCCAGGCAGGTGCCGGCGCTGCGCCGCGCCGTGGAAGACTATATGGCCGCGACGACCCGCGCCGCCCACCACCTGCTCCAGGGCGTCGCCATGGCGCTTGATCTGCGGGACGACTATTTCCACGAACACTATACGGCCGAACCGACCGTGCTGTTTCGCGTTTTTCACTATCCCTTCCGGCACGATCCCATCCGGCCGGATCAGGTCGAAAGTCCCGACTGGGGCGTCGGAGAACACACCGATTACGGACTCTTGACCCTCTTGGCGCAGGACCGGCATGGCGGTCTGCAGGTCAAAACCCCCGGCGGCTGGATCGAGGCACCGCCGCTGCCGGACACCCTGGTCTGCAACATCGGTGACATGCTCGACCGTTTGACCGGCGGCTGGTTCCGCTCCACACCGCACCGCGTGCGCAACGTCAGCGGTCGCGACCGCCTGTCTTTTCCGCTGTTCTTCGATCCCGATTTTGCCGCCGAAATGCGGCCCCTGCCGAACGTCGCGGCAGAGTCGGCAGCGAATGCATCAACGCGTTGGGACGGAAGGGATCTGAAGGCCTTTCGGGGCACCTACGGCGACTATCTATTGAGCAAGGTCTCCAAGGTCTTTCCGCAGCTGGGCGACCAGGTACTATAGAAGACAAAACCTGTTTAGATCACGTTCCGGGTTTCGGCCGGAAGTCCGACCCTATTGTTCCGCCGTCCGCACGCCGCGAGTTCCAGTCGTGGCGGCGATGAATAGCCTAAATTTATTGGTTATATTGGTATCAGTAAGATTAGCCAATTTGGGAAAAATTAACCACTTGGTAAATGCGCGAGCCTAGCGTGCCTTCGGTATAACAGTGAAAGACTGTCGATCAGGCCATGCCGAAGCCAGAAACCGAGGCACCTCCGGGAAGCACGCATTTCTCTTTTGAACACGCCGTGTTCAATCTTGAAGGCAGCTTTTTCGAAGCCGACGGCCGCACGAACAAAGCAAAATACGTGATGCCGTTCAGCGATGAGATGGCGGC